>CAZXQE010000125.1:0-2237 GCA_964643015.1 uncultured Gammaproteobacteria bacterium | reverse complement strand
AACGATACCATGCTCATGTATGCGCAGGATAAGTACAGAACTGCCGCTTTCAAGCTTATCTATTTTAGAGATACAAAAATAGTTATTATAGGAGCCTCTGCAGGCTTTAATCTTTGGGCAGGGGAGAGGCATATTAATCTATGGGAAATTTGGAATAACGGAGATATACAGATTCCAGAGGAAGTTTCCAGAAACAGCGTTGTTACCTTATATAATGGTAAGGAATATGCCGTTGATGTTGCATTTTTTTCGCTAATCTGGAACAATATGAGTATGTCCATCGGATGGGATTCTGAACTTTTTAAAAAACTTATTCACAATAATGTGCATTATGTTTTAAACGACGGCGCCCTGCCCATTCTGGACAGACCCGACAGATTTTTTATTGAGTTTAAAATCGGAAACATAGACGATTTATTTTAATAAGGAAATACCATGAATATCACGTTAAAATACGGATGTAATCCACACCAGACGCCGGCAGAAGTTTTGTTTACAGGGAAAAAATCTCCTCTTCAAATTCTTAACGGGAAACCCGGCTACATTAATCTGCTCGACGCCTTCAGCGCATGGCAGCTTGCTAAGGAGCTGAAAACTGCAACAGGAAAAGAGGGAGCGGCCTCTTTTAAACACGTAAGCCCTGCAGGCGCTGCTGTTGCTAAACCCTTAACCGATGAATATTTACAGTCACAGTTCCTTGCAAAAAAAGATTATTCTGACGTTACAACTGCCTACATTAGAGCACGCGGCGGAGACCGTATGAGTTCGTATGGAGATGCGGCGGCAGTAAGCGGAAAAGTTGATAGTTGCCTTGCAGAGTTTTTAAAACAGGAAGTGTGCGACCTGATCATTGCACCGGACTATGATAGTGAAGCCCTCGAAATACTAAAGCAAAAAAAGAAGGGAGAGTTTGTCATCCTCAAAATAGATCCTGAGTATGAACCGGAAGAAATTGAAAAGCGTGATTATTACGGATTTGAGTTTTCCCAGCTGCGTAATACGGCTCATATAACAAGAAATATTTTTTCTGACATAGTATCAAAAAATAAAGAGATAACTGAGGCAGAAATAGAATCGCTCCTTGTCGCAACAATCGCGCTTAAATACACACAGTCAAACTCGGTATGCGCCGCTTACGACGGACAGATAATCGGAACAGGAGCCGGCCAGCAGTCGAGAATACACTGCACAAGACTAGCCTGCACCAAGGCGGAAAAGTGGCTGTTACAGCAAAGCAGTACAATACGAAATATAACGTTCCCATCTGGGTATAAAAAAGTTGATAAGGCAAACCTCATTGACCAAATACTCACCTCTGAGACACTGTACGAAGAAGAAAAAAAACATATTCAAGCTATAATAGGACAAAACCTTCCTCAGTTTTCATTACAGGAAAGAATACAGTTTTTTAAACAGTTTAACGGCATCTGTATATCGTCGGATGCATACTTTCCGTTTAGAGACAACATTGATCGCGCTCACAAAACCAACGTCTCATGCATAGCACATGCAGGAGGTTCGGTACGCGACAGCGGAGTCCTTGAGGCTGCGGACGAGTACAACATGAAACTCATACAGACAGGCTTACGGCTCTTTACACATTAATAACAAGAAAAATAATTCAATTTTCTTATACTGCTTGACAAAACTCATTCTTATATATACCTTTTGTTATATAACACTTGTTATATTAAAATGTATTATAGGAGTATGTATGAACATTTTTTGGAGTCTAAAAAAAGCAGGCTATAGAATTCAACAAAATCTATTTAAATTTTTTATGAGCTTTGTCACGTTCCCTGTACAAACGGTTTATTCCAATCCCGGCGATATGGAGCGCATACCGGATATTCTTAAAGACAAGGGACTTGATTCGGTATTTATTGCCTGCAGTAAAACAGTTCTTGCATCAGGAGCCCTTGATACTTTATTAAGCGGACTGAAAAGCAAGTCCGTTAACTATACCATATTCGATCGCATACAGCCCAACGCTACAACTGATAATGCTTCTGATGGTCGCAAAGCCTACAGGGAAAATTCTTGTAAAGCAATCCTTGCAATTGGCGGCGGTTCGGTTCTTGACTGTGCTAAAATTGTCGGCTTATCAGTAAGTAACCCGTCATTAACATACGAAGACATGAAAAGAATGTCTGCTATAAAAAAGAGAATGCCCCTTTTCATTGCAGTACCGACCACGGCGGGAACCGGTTCGGAAAGCTCTGTCGGCGCTGTTATAA
>CAZXQE010000124.1:0-2253 GCA_964643015.1 uncultured Gammaproteobacteria bacterium | reverse complement strand
GGCTTGACACATCCGCGCTTATTTCCGATGATGCGCACGTGAACGCAGAACGGCTCAACGAATTATCAACCGACGCACTCTACGCCCTGGCAGAGAAAATGGGTGTGGACCTGCCGCATGGTCTTGAGCGCGTGTTTGTCCTGGAGCTGGTTCTGGAAGCATTCGATGAAGACAACGCGGACCGCCGCCCGTCGTCGGAAGCAGCCTCGCACGTGGAAGAAAAAAAATATTCCGGTTCCGAGCTGGACGAAATCGATGCATCCATCGATGCCGCCCCGTGCATAGCCCGCTTGTACAACGAGACCTCGATACGGCTCATCGCCCGCGATGCCGAATGGGCATTCGTGTTTTGGGATATCAGGGACGAGGAAATGGATGCTATCAAGACCAGCGAGGGTTACTCCGGCTTGTTTTTGCGGGTAATCAAGGAAGGCGTCCGGGACTCGAAGAACCCAGCATCGTTTGATGTGCCGGTAGGTGTCGGCGATATCCAGTGGTACTTGCAGTTGCCGGAACAGGATGGCTGGTATCGGGTGGACCTGTGCGCGCGTCTGGGTAGCAAGGTTCGCCTTATTGCCCATTCGAATGCGATACGGGCTCCGCGCTCCATCATGTCCGAATCGTTCAGCGAACTGGACGAGACGACTGTTGCCCTGATAACGTTGTCCGGCCTAGATCGATTGCAGATCGTGCAAGTGTCAGAGCACCATCCAAGCCGCATTCTGGACGGCTTCGACGTCTGAACGGAGCATAGTTTGGAAACAGGAAATCTTGCACTAGTTCTTAATGCCCACTTGCCTTTCGTCCGCCAGCCGGATTACCCCCGGTATCTGGAGGAACGTTGGCTGTTCGAGTCTTTGTCGGAAACCTATTTGCCCATGCTACGCCTGTTTGCTCGTCTGGAAGCCGAGCGTATCCCGTGGAAGCTTACCATGGCCCTGTCGCCGACGCTTTCTGCCATGATGGGCGACCGCTTGCTCGGGCAGCGATATACCAGCTGGCTTACCATGCAGCTGGAGCTTGCCGAGAAGGAATTGCTGCGAAGCTACGCAGATCCAGCGCAAAACCGGCTTGCGCTTATGTACCGCGATTTGTACACGCAAAACCTGGAAGATTTTACCGTCTTGCACGGATCCAACATTCTGAATGCTTTGGATTTTTGGTACAAGAAAGGCCGGCTGGAACTGATGACCAGCGCGGGCACCCATGCCTTTCTTCCCATTTACCGTTCGTACCCGGAGGCTGTAAGCGCCCAGGTGGAAAGCGCGGTGGTTTCCTTCCGTGCGACCTTTGGCCGCTCGCCGTCGGGCTTCTGGTTGCCACAACTTGGTTGGTACCCGGGCCTGGAAGATATTCTGAGCGCGTACGGCATTCAATATACTGTGGTTGGAACGCGTGGCACCCTGTTGGGCACACCGACACCCAGGCACGGTTCTTATGCACCGGTTTCGTGCCCGAACGGATTCACCTGTTTTGTCCGCGACCTTAGCGCCACCGAGGATGTATGGTCGGAGCGGCAAGGCTATCCATCGGATCCTGTGTACCGCGATTTCTACCGCGACATCGGCTACGACCTGTCGCTGGATTACATAGGCCCGTATGTGGACCAGAACCAGATACGCACGTTTACCGGCTTCAAGTACTGGGCGGTAACCGGTCGAGGGCCGGAAAAAATACTCTATGATCCGCAGGCAGCTTCAGCTAAGCTTGTCGAGCACGCGGAGAATTTTTTGTACAGCCGCACGCGTCAGGCCCGAAAAGCCCACGACTATATGGACCGGCCTCCGCTCATGGTCGCTCCGTATGACGCGGAACTGTTTGGGCATTGGTGGTTTGAGGGCGTGAACTGGCTGGAAGCGCTGTTCCGCAAGGCCCAGGGCACCGGCGAACTTAAGCTTGTGTCGCTTGCTGACTATCTGCGGGACAATCCCGACAGCCAGGAATCGGTGCCGGAATTTTCTTCCTGGGGCGAGGGCGGTTATGCAGCTCCCTGGATAGAAAAATCCAATGATTGGGTGTACCGCCACACCTTCAAGATGGTGGAGCGGATGACCGAGCTTGCAGAGCGCTTCCCCGATGAAAGCGGCTTGCGCGAACGTGTGCTGAACCAAGCCGCACGCGAAGTTCTCTTAGCCCAGGCATCCGATTGGCCTTTCCTCATGAAAGCGGGGAAATCCGGATCCTTTGCTCGTAAGCAAGTGGAAGATTCGGTAACCAATTTTATGCGCATCTACGAAATGCTGTGCGCAAATA
>CAZXQE010000123.1:0-2306 GCA_964643015.1 uncultured Gammaproteobacteria bacterium | reverse complement strand
GAAAGCTTAACCATCTGCTGCCAGATTTCGAAATTTTCCGGGTCTCCACTTTGTAGCTTTACCAGTTCAGCTCTGGCTTGTTCCAGAACAGTTTCATCTGCTTCCGTTGCGGCATTCACCAGTTTATAGAGTCTCTCCATCTCGCCGATGGGATCACTCTCCAAAGCAACTTTATCCAGGTGATTTTTCCAGCCCAGAAGGAGTTTCCCGAACTGGGTTCCCCAGTCCCCGATATGGTTATCGCTAATGACGTTATTGCCGATCAAGCGGTGAAGTCGAGAGAGGCATGAGCCTAGAACAGTCGAGCGAATATGCCCGACATGCATCGGTTTAGCTATATTGGGGGAGCTGAAATCCAGGACGATCGTCTGTGATGCTTTGGCTTTGCGAACAAAAGGAGTTTCAGATTGACATGCAAGAGCGATATTTTTTGCAATTGCCTGCGGCAGAATGTGAAAGTTAATAAACCCGGGACCGGCCAACTCTGCTTTAATGTGCAGGCGCTCTAATGAAAGCTTCTCAAGAACGCTGGAAGCAAGCCCTCGCGGATTCATTTTTCTTTGTCTTGCTAACGCAATGAGGGAGGAAGTCTGGTAGTCACCAAAGCGCGTGTCGCGGCAAGGGAGCAAAACAACCTGAGAGAGGTCGGCGTCTGGCAACAAATCCCGAACGCATTCTCTGAGGCGAGATTCAAGCTGAGAATGAAGCACGTCCGTTAAGTGTCAAGAGGTTACTTGTGTAGGAGAGGAAAAATTCTTGATCACTTCAAATATATCTTCTGCAGAACGGGCCTCTTCGATAGCCTGTCGCATGTCTTTTCGGTGGAGCAGTCGGGCTATGTTTCCCAAGGTCTGGAGATGTTTTTGAAATTGCCCTTGAGGAACCAGGAAAAGAACGACAAATTTCACAGGTTGGTTATCTAATGCATCGAAATTAATTCCTTTCAAGGAGCGACCAAACACACCAACAACTTCGTCAATCAACTGGGTAGAGGCGTGAGGAAGGCCTACACCAAAACCCACGCCCGTGCTCATCGAATTTTCACGTTTCTTGACTGCCTCAATAATCAGGGGTGCTTTTTCAGCAGAAATTTTACCACACTCAACAAGCTTGTGAATCAGTTCGTCGATAGCTTCCCAACGATTAGAGGAGCTCATCTGGGTAATAATCTGCTCGACAGATAAAATACTTGATAGCGTCATAACGGCTTCCATTTCTTCTATTATTTAGAAATCTACTGGGTCAAAACCCTTGTGGGGCGAGCGCAAAGCCACTCTGATTGAAAAAATATTCCAGATCATCGACGCGCACCCAGAGCCACCACGGCTTCCTGCTATTATTACCCTTGGGACCAATTTGGCAAGAGGATTTACAAAAAACACCTTTTTGATCTGTTTTAGGAGGATTGACTGCAGACCAGTGTTCCCAGATCAGTATCACCCAGAATAATTCGTTTCAGGTTTCCAACCACAAATGCATTGAAAACAACGATAGGAATTTTATTTTCCCAACAGAGAGAGAATGCTGCCGCGTCCATAACGCCCAAGCGCAGGTTAATAGCTTGCTCGTAAGATATTGTTGAGAATCGCCTGGCGTGGCAGTTTTTACGAGGATCTGAATCATAAATGCCATCCACCTTTGTTGCCTTTAAAATGGCGTGTGCCCCGATTTCATTAGCCCGGAGTGCAGCAGCGGTATCGGTTGAGAAAAAGGGATTTCCGGTTCCACCTCCAAAAATGACTACCCGCCCCTTTTCCAAGTGGCGAATAGCGCGGCGACGAATGAATGGTTCCGCCACCTGAGGCATCGGGATTGCCGTTTGTACCCGGGTGGGAATTTCAATTTTTTCAAGGGAATCTTGCAGAGCCAGTGCGTTGATGACGGTTGCAAGCATCCCCATTTGGTCTCCTGTGACGCGCTCCATTCCCTTCTGGCTTCCGGCGTAGCCTCGAAAAATATTCCCTCCTCCTACCACTACAGAGACTTCAACGCCAAGGTCTCGAACCTGTTTGATTTCTGTGGCTACTTTCTGGATTGCTTCAGGGTTAATGCCGGATCCGGTTTCATTTCCTAAAGCTTCGCCGCTGAGTTTGATAAGAATTCGTTTATAAATCGTTCGTGTGCTGTTCATAGTTGATGGTGTGGAGTATTTCCCATGCAATGAGGGCCCGCTACGTAAGCCTCGGCTAGTATCTTACAAGCGGTACTCTTTTTGCAAGTAAGAATCAGCAGCAAGAAGGACTTAAAAGGAAAGGCTTAGGGTATAAATCTAAAAGACCCTAATGGAGAGAGGGTTAAATTCCTAA
>CAZXQE010000122.1:0-2310 GCA_964643015.1 uncultured Gammaproteobacteria bacterium | reverse complement strand
TGTTTTGTTTCTTTCGTTCCTATGTAATATATTATGGTTTGGTGTCACTGAAAACGCTACGAATTGTTTATTTTTTGGTGTCTCTATTAAATTGCCATTAAAATCATATTCTCAAACTTTATTAACTGGGTGATTTTCAATCAATTTAGTAGTTGGATTCAAACTTGGAACTATATCTTTTGTAGTAATATCTTTAACATATTTTCACCCTTCGCTAGTTAAGATTTCTGTATCTGGGTGAAAACATTTATACTTGCTAATCTCATCTAAGTTTCTAAAAGCAATAACTCCACCGCCGTATTCACTCTTAACAGTATAGTTATGTGTCTTATCAGAATATGTCCCTAACCATTCTGGAAATTCAAATTTCAATTTAGATAATTGTCTGTCTTGTAATGTTGGGTAATCTTCACAAAAAAGTCCAACTTGTATTCCTTTCTTGCCTGTTTGCTGATAATATCGTATTAACATCTTTAACATAACTCATCTAAGTCAGTACGAGTTATGAGTAACTATAAAGTCGTTTGTAATATACAAACCATTAGGATTGGAAACGGTAATACAACGCCCAGTAATATCTCCTTTTATCTCTACCGACTTAATAATTTTAAACATTATGCTATTACCTATTGTTCTTTCAACTTTTCTTTTTAATGAGAACAGTTTTTCTGGATTTCTATGTTTTATATATAATTTATAAACTTTTTTGCATATTATCTTTTTATTATCTTTCTTATATGAACCTATCTTAGTAGTAATTTTAACGTGACCACCTAAACTTCTAATAACAAAAGCCAAATCGTTAGCTAATCTTTCGCTTGTAGTGTCATAATAAACTGCACATTTATCTTTAGAGGCGTATCCATCAGTATCCATCATTCCTTGGACTAATCTATATCTGTTCTCTAAAGAATCTCACTTATACGCTTCTGGAATAAATTTAGTATCTGACTTAGTTCCTAATAATTGTAATTTAGTTAAAGTAACTTTTAATTGTTTTAAAGATTCATATCTAAAAGTAATTTTTGTTTTATTATCTTTGATATATATATTATAGTCATAATTCTTTAATGCTTCTAAATAGTTAGGCAAATCATCTTTATGACAAGTAATACCTACATTCTTTGTTATGCAACCATCTCCAAGTAAAACTCCCAATAAATAAGGTTCTATATTATATCTATTCGGTTTATTAAAGTGCTGTTCTTGGCATACTGGTATAACTAACTTTCTACCTTTTTCTATTCATTCTTTAACTTTCCAAGTTTCCATTATTTCTGAGCCGTCTTCTCCAAAAACTCTTTTATTAACTTTCTTAATATTTCCTTGAGTCTCTCAAACTTTTCATAAATGTCCTGAAGCAACTTCAGTATAAGTATCGTCATCAAATGTAACAATATATTTTGGCAACGTCATCTCTTCTGTAATATGAATTATCTTTTGAGATGAACCATCTGGATTACATATAATATCATTCT
Organism: uncultured Gammaproteobacteria bacterium; assembly: GCA_964643015.1. GTDB lineage: Bacteria > Patescibacteriota > Patescibacteriia > Patescibacteriales > Patescibacteriaceae > UBA1359. Next base: position 832 of record CAZXQE010000122.1, on the reverse strand, counting down.
CTTTTAAATCTTTTCCCATCTTAAATCCAAAAGGTGTTAATACTACTCCGTCGTTCTTTATTAGCTTCCCTCCTCCTAATGCCCCACCATACAATAAATACTTATAGTTGTCAAGTGCGAGTTCTGCTTCCTTTTGCTTTGGAGAAAAATTGGTAAGAGATGAAAATGTTATTTTTTCTTGTTGTTTTTCCATAATAGAAAAACTAGTTATCTATTATAAGACACCTTTCAATTTCCTGAACTCTTTCAACTGGTTTACCTCATAATCTATTGGCAACGATTTGCTCGTCTTCAATAGTTGTATCAAGGTATAATTTCAATCTGGCTATTTGGTCTCGTGTTAATTTCTTTCCATTAACATCAACGATTTCTTCTAATATAGCATCTCTTCTATCTCTGTGAGCTATAACCTTAGAAATCAACCTTGATTTTTGTTCGTCATAGAAGCTCATATTATTTTATTTTAGTTGGAGGAACTCCATATATTTTAATTTTGTCACCGACATCGTTTGTTGTTTCGTACCAAACCTTTTTTCTCATATCTTTTTGCTCTTTCGGTTTTAATTTTCCATCAGAGCCTTTTAAGAATCCTTGTTTTTTCATTAAATTATATCGATTATCAGCCTGCTTTGTCTCAACAGCTTTTTCTAATGCTGGAAGTTTCTTTGTATTTTCTACATCTTCCTTTGTTTTAATTCCCTTTCTTGTTAACATATAACCGTTACTTGATGCTACCATATTTTAAATTTATATCTATTATAATAATTAAATTTATGTTTATACTCCTCAAAGTATTTCGGCTCGGTAAAATCATCGACCGACACCATAGGAA
>CAZXQE010000121.1:0-2319 GCA_964643015.1 uncultured Gammaproteobacteria bacterium | reverse complement strand
GATCGCTCTTCTTCCGTTCCAGCGCAAGGGCCGATACCAGTTCCCGTCCTATCGCTTCCACCTGGGCTCGTGCGACCACCTCGGCTTCCGCTATCAACGTGGCCGCCTGTTTTTCCGCCTGTGCGGCTCTATCCCGGGCATAGGCATCGGCTTGTGCAAGCAGGGCGGCTATTTCTTCGTCTGCTCCAGATGCCAATCCAGCCAGCAGGGATACGCTGTCATCCATTGCGATACTATCGTTTGTAGGGCTCATAATTTGATACCGATGGCGGCGTTCACCAGTTCCCGCGTCCCCGGTCTTCCTTCCAGCTTGCCCGAGCGGTCGGGCACTTCGACAAGCAGCGGGAAACGCTCGGAAAACACATACGAGTCCACTTCCCGCCTGATCATCTCTGCAACCCGCTCGGTCATGATGATAATGCCCGTATCCTCACGGGACAGCGCTTCCTGAAAAGCCCCGGACGCTTCCAAAGCGTTCCGCGCCACACGGCCGCGCACTCCCGCCAGGCTGAAGCCGAGAACAGCATCCTCGTCTCCGATGGCGAAATACTGCAAGGTTACACCTTGCCGAGTATCATGAGCGCTGTGATGAATCCGAACACCACAAGGCCTTCCGCCAGCGCTATGAAAATCAGCGCCTGGCTTGCTATCTCCGGCCGCTCGCCGATAGCGCCCATGGCTGCGGATCCTACATTGGCGATAGCGATACCGGCTGCGATAGCACCCAGTCCGAACGCAATGGCCGCTGCGATGAGGCCGAACTTCTGCACGCCAGCCCGTTCTGCGCTCAACCCTTGCGCCGTTGCCGTGGCTGCGGTTTCCTGGCTTGTCTGAGCCGCCGCTTCGACAACCTGCGCCGCCGGAGCTTCCTGCGCGAAGGCTCCAACCGCGGAAACCAATGCGAACATGGCCATCAGCCCGAACGTAACCAGAGTCATAAGCGCTGCCCGGTTCCTGAACCTATTCTGTGCCTGATTCATTCCGTATCTCCTTCTATCTATTCCAAAACATTAATCGCGCGAACGTAGTGAAATGGGCCGATATGCCTTGCCCGTCCCGTTAAAAAACTTGGAGAAGAATTCGTAGTAATTTAAACGAAGCGACTGTATGCCCGCGGACAAGCCTTCAAGCGCTATAACCAGCGCATTTCCAAGTACCAGAATCAGCACGCCCCACAGCGTCGTTCCGCCACCGGGGCTGGTCATGGCCGCAATTTGCGCGAAGGCAGTCATCAGGCTGACGTGTGCAATGCCTAATCCAGCGACACGCATGAACGACAGGGTATTGGCCAGGTAGCCGGAGTAGATTTCCAGCACTTCCACCAGCCAGGACAGCACAAAGCCGAACAGCGTGCCGCCGCCGAATAGCTTGTGCTCATGCCGGTTCTCGCGATAAAACTCCAGCGGCGCTTTAAGGCCGAGCCCAAGCGTCGGAATGCCCAAAGCCAAGGCAAGTACGGCCATGGACGGCAGAGCCTTGTAATCATGTGCGACAAAGTAGAACGCCATCCACGCGCCCGCACCGTAAATCCACGCGCCGAATACGCCAGCCTTGTCGAACACCAGCTCGAACCACTTCTTTTTGCGTATTAGGTTGATCCAGTTTATTGCCATTCCCATACCCATGACCACGATACCGAACCTAACCGTAATGCCCAGTATGTCGTATATGGAAGAGACAGGCCCTCCGTGACCCGTCCCCGTAACCGCGCCGTGGTAATTAAACCATAACGGCGGCAACAACTCATGGCCGAACACGGAGCCGAACAACAGGCCGCTTACGATGGCCGCCCCGCCGCAGTAGGCGATAAGGCGGAACAGCCCGTCCTTTGCGCCCTTCTTTCTGGCTCGGGCGATACCCAGAATGCCAATGATAGCGATAACAAGCCCATGGCCTGCGTCGCCGAACATCAGGCCAAACATGCACAGATAGGAAATTGCCACAAACGGCGTCGGGTCTATAGTGCCATATTCCGGCACCCCGTAATTTCCAACCAAATCCTGGAAGGGCTTAAGCACCTTGGGGTTGGACAGTGCAACCGGCGTGTCCAGTTTTTTCGCGTCGCCGCTGCCCGGAGACAGCCACTCCAAGTACAGCTTGCCGTTCGTGGCCGCTCGCAGCTCGCTCTCCACGGCCAGCCGGCTCGAGTCGGGTATCCATCCGGACACCAGCACCGTCCGTTCCGTGGACGAGAACGAAGACCGGATGCGTTCTGTAAGCTCATCGGTTCTGAGCGCGCGCCATGCACTCGATAGATCTGCATATCGGGAAGCCAGTACGTGCTTGAGTTCCGAGGCCCGCCTGTCCCGCTCTTCGGCT
>CAZXQE010000120.1:0-2334 GCA_964643015.1 uncultured Gammaproteobacteria bacterium | reverse complement strand
TGTGGCAGTCATAGAAGAGGTGCGGCATCCAGCGATGGTACATTTGCAGCCAATGACGCATTTCCGGCGCATCGGCTTTCATAAAATCGCGGTTAAGATTGAGGCGCGTCGCGGTGGCCCGCCAGCCCATCTCCTGCGGGCCGTTCTGATTGATGCGATTGTAGGGCGAGAATCGTTCATGTCCATCCACGTTAAAGATGGGGATGATCAGAAAAATGAAATTATCGAACAGGTCCTGATGCTTTTTATGGATCAGCAGGTCACGCGCCAGCAGCATCACCGCGTCCTTGCCGTCGCTCTCGCCGCTGTGAATGGCGCCCTGAATAAGGACGACTGGTTTGCCGGTCCGGCGCGCTTTCTCCGGAGTGAAGGCCTTTTCCGAAGAGATGATGAACAGGGGAAGCGAACGCCCCTCGGGGCTCTCGCCGAAGGACTCCAGCCGGGCATAGGGTGACGCTTTATCCAGTTTCTGGAAGAAAGCCATGGTCTCCGCGTAGCGCGGCGTTGCCAGACCCTGCGATTTTTCAAAGAAGGTCAGCCACTCCTGCGCCTGCGCAAATGCGGGCATCAGCGTGACGAAAACCCCGAATATAAAGCCAGCTCCCCTGATCGACGTACCAGACACAACCGTTCTCCCGATTACGAGTTTGAGCGTTTGAAAGCACCCCTTTAAATGTGTAAATATGTAATCAATCCGCGCCAACCGGATAAGAGGATCATTCAACAGCCGTTGAAATAAAGAATGCTCCTTTCCGGAGCAGGAAAAATAAAAATACATCACTCGTTCGCCCGTCCTGATTCAAGGGAGAAACATGGTTGACCTGTCCAAATATAGGTGGAGCTTAAAAATTACAGCCAAACGATTTCCAGGAAATTCATTTGCTCCTTGATACAGCGCCCCTTATATTATTCTTATACCAGCCGGACTACAACAGTGTGCTGTCAGGTCGATCCCGGCAATAAATTCAAGGGCATCCAAACCAAACCGACCAATGAGATGGAGTGGGCCATGCTCAATAAGCTGTTGGTTTTCTTGCTGCTCGTTTTATCTCTGCCCCTCCGGCTGCCAGCCGGCACGACCGGAAAAATCGCCGGCACCATCAGGGACGCGGAGTCGAAAGCTGTTTTGGCGGGCGTCAATGTGCTTCTACCCGGCAGCAGTCTGGGGGCCACCACCGGAGCGGATGGCGCATTTTTTATCCTCAATGTTCCACCGGGCCGCCATGCTGTCCAGTTCTCGATGATCGGCTTTGCCGGGATGACCGTGACGGACGTGCAGGTATCTTCGGATCAGACCACGCGTCTCGAGGTTTCGCTGCAGCCGCGGGTCCTCGCCGGCGAAAACGTGACGGTCACAGCCGACAAGCCTCTCATCCAAAAGGAGACGACCTGTTCCGTAACAAGCCTGACGTCGGAGGAACTCCGGAACATGCCCGTCCGCTCCTTTATGGAAGCCATCGTGCTGGCCAACGGATTCATCGTCAACAACAAGGGGGCCGTCGACGGCAGCCAGAGAATTTATATCCGCGGCAGCCGTGCCAACGAATTCGCCTGTTTGATCGACGGCATTTATACCAAGGATGAGCTCTTCGGCGGGGCTGTGGCGGATCTCCCCCTGCAGAACATTCAGGAGCTGTCGGTTATCTCCGGCACCTTTAACGCCGAATATGGTGAAGCCATGTCCGCCGTGGTCAACATCGTCACCAAAGAGGGCTCACCGGAATACCATGGCCAGCTCCGGCTCAGCGGCGATCAAATCGGCATCCATCGCTACGACAACAACACCGCCCGCATGGAGGCCAGCATGAGCGGACCGGTTAAAGTGCTGAACGGCAGTTTTTCGCTGGCCGGGGACCATTTTTCCACAGATACCTGGCTGCACGAGCTTGAGAGCCATGTCCACGACCGCTCCGGCCATCCCCTCACCCGCCTCCATTATCCGCTTACGTTTACCAGGAATGAACGCTACAACGGCAAACTGGTCCTCCATCCCCTGAAGAATATCAAGATGGTGGCAGGCTATAACCGCTATTTCGAAAAAGTGCGCCCCTATGACGGGAAGTATAAAGAGATACCGGATCGGCTCGGCCTCGATTTCAGCTCCAGCCATCTGGCGCATATAACGATTACCCATACTCCCAATCCGAAGACCTTTTACACCCTGCGGGCATCCTGGTACAGCCACGCCATCAGACACGAGCATACCTCCGACCTGGCGAGTATCCAACCTCCCAGATTTAATCCCGCCGCTTTCGGCGGCACCTCCAAAAATGAATATTACGGGCCTTACCTCCACCACGTCGAACTGGATACACTCTTTTTCCCCCGCGCGGG
>CAZXQE010000119.1:0-2354 GCA_964643015.1 uncultured Gammaproteobacteria bacterium | reverse complement strand
AGACAACGATCAGTAGAGAAGTACCACCAATGGCTAAAGATTGCATACCAGTAGCTGATTTCATAATCAAGGGCAAAATAGCAATTAGACCCAAGAACAAAGCACCAGCTAAAGTAATCTTGTGGGTAACATTAGCCAGGTAACGACTAGTCTGTTGACCAGGGCGAATACCAGGAATAAAGCCACCCTGCTTTTGTAGGTTCTCAGCCACTTGTTCTGGATGAAAAACAACTTCGGTATAAAAATAAGTGAAAGCAACTACAAAAACAAAATAGATAATACCGTAAATCAATTGGTTTTGCATAACACCAATAATCCAAGTTGAGGCGCTAGCTAACCAAGCAATCTTGCTAGTGACAAAAAACTGAGCAATCATTGACGGAAATAAGACGACGGAAACAGCAAAGATAATTGGAATAACACCAGCCATATTAACACGAAGTGGTAAATGAGTGGTGCTGCCACCATAACTGTGACCACCATGCATTTGACGAGCGTATTGGACTGGAATATTGCGTTGACCTTCACTAATATAAATAACACCAACCACAGTCAAAATAGCAATAACCAAAAAGCCAATCATCATAAATAGCTTGGAGCTATCATAAGTAGCAATCATTTGCTGCACAGTTTGTGGTAAACCGGCGATAATACCAGCAAAAATTAACAAAGAAATACCATTACCCACCTTCTTTTCAGTAATAAGTTCACCAATCCACATCAAGAAAATAGTTCCAGCCGTAATAGTGGCAATAATTGCGGCATAGCTCAACCAATCAATCGAACCCAAAATCTGATAACTAGAACGGCGAAGCAAAGTAATCATGCCGTAAGATTGTAAAATAGCCAATGGAATAGTGGCCCAACGAGTCCACATATTGATTTTTTTACGACCAGCTTCTTCCTTATTCATTTCTTCAATAGATGGCACCACCATGCCGAGTAACTGGAAAATAATGGAAGCAGTAATGTAAGGACCAACACCCATCATAACAATGGAAAAGTTCTGCATACCACCACCAGAAAATAAGTTCATTAAACCTAAAAACTGATTGGAGGCAAATAAATCACGCAGAGCCTGAGCATTAACACCGGGAACTGGGATATGGGCCGCTAGTCGGAAAATTACCAGCATGGCGATAACAAACAAGATATTGTTGCGAAGTTCACGAGTGCGCCAGATTTTCAGTAATTTTTCCATAAGAGTAGTTTATTCGGCCTTGCCGCCTAGCTTTTCTAGCTGCGTTAGAGCAGCTGCACTAAGCTTAAGACCTTTGATTTGCAAATTTTTAAGCTTTAATTCGCCGTCAGCTAACAATTTAACTTTGTTAGTTTCACTGATTAAACCAGCTTTTAGCAAAGCATCAGCTGTAATCACTGCTCCATCTTTGAATAAACCATTTAAAGTTGCTAGATTAACTACTTGATATTTTGGTTTATCAGATTGGAAACCGCGAAGTTTAGGAATCTGTAACATGGCCTTCTTTAAAGCCATACGTTTCAAACCGCTAACACCGGAGCGGGATCTCTGGCCTTTCATACCGCGGCAGCTATAATTACCATGGCCGGAACCGTTGCCCCGACCGACTCGCTTGCGCTGCTTGCTGGCACCAGACGCCGGTTGTAATGTGTGGAGTGTCAACATATAAAAAATCTAAAAATAATTTAACAATTAAGCCTGAGCTTCAGCTTTAGCTGGCTTGGCTGGTCTCTCAGCACGAACTGGTTTTTTTAAGCTCTGCAAAGCTTTGATAACACATTTAGCATTATTAACCTTATTGTGAGAACCAAGCATTTTACTAGTGATATTGTGGACACCAGCTAATTCTAAAATAACACGAATAACGCTACCAGCAATAATACCGCGACCTTGTTTGGCTGGTTTTAATAAAATCTTAGCGGAATCAGACTTCTGTTCAATTTCATGAGGAATAGTCTTATTAATCATGGGAACAGTAATCAAATTCTTTTTAGCTTGATTAACAGCCTTATTAACAGCAATAGTCACATCCAAGCCTTTAGCCAAACCAATGGCAACACGGCCTTTGTGATCACCAATGGCAACACAAGCGCGAAAACGCATTCTCTTACCACCGGCCATAACTCTAGTAACACGGGCAATATCGATAATCTTTTGGTCGAATTCGTCTTGGGCTGGACGATCACCACCACGGCGATCACCGCGACGTTGACCACCGCCTTGATTACCACGACGACCGCGGTTATCATTGCGACCAGCTGGACGATTTGACTCAGTCGCTGGGGCTTGGTTAACTGGAGCTTGTTGCTCTTCAACGATAGTTGTATCTTTAGTCTCGCTCATAGTAAGTCCTAATTAACTAAAATTGCAAACA
>CAZXQE010000118.1:0-2367 GCA_964643015.1 uncultured Gammaproteobacteria bacterium | reverse complement strand
GGGGCGGGGTCTTCGCTCAGGGGTTTAGGGGTGGGGATGGGGATGGCTGGGGGTTATGGGTGGGGCTGGGTGCGGAAACGGCGAAGCTGTCGATGAAATCAAGGAGCGGTTTCGGCAGTCTGGTGTCTGTCGGCGTTTCCGGCTCCACAATGTGCTTGATGTTGATTTGGTACATACGGCTGCCGTTTACGATCATGATGTTCGCGCAAATGGCGCGCGCTTCGAAGTGGAGCAGCAGGTGTTTATCGTGGCGCATGTAGTCGATTCCCCAGGCGGGACAGGCGACGCCTTCGAGGGTGTAAGGGGTGCCCCATTTGATTATCTTGCTCGCCGAGCCGCGCATCGCCATGAGCTTGGTCTTTTTGTCCTCGATCTTTTCCTGGGATCTCTTGAATATTTTTATAGCGATGCCGGCGTCATCGACAGCGTTGAGCAGCTTGGTCTCCGTTTCGTTAAGTGTGTCTTGGGAAATGAAGATCGACGGCGCCCCGTCCTCGTCAGAGATCTCGATGTAGCTGGGCTCCCTGCTCGACACTCTGTAGCCGTTCGGTAGCTTGGCAGAAAATCCGCCGGGGAGGGTTATCAGGGAGGCGTCCTTTTTTGCGGCGCTTGCGGGCGGATGGTTTGTGCGCAATGTCGGCGGGGGCGGGTTGGATACGGAATGTCTCATCTCGGCGAGTATCCGGTTGGCCTCAAGTATGCCGGGGTTGCTCGACAGGTTTGAAAAAGGATACCCGTCGGTTCCGGACGTCGTGGCCGTATACTGGGCTCTGGCCCGCGAGGAGTATTCGTAATATTTCGCGACGGCGGCGATCGTGAGCGCCGCCAGCACGGTGAAGCTGACCGTCGCGACAAACATGACCGCGCTCTTCCACGCCTGCTTTTCCACGTCTGCGCCCTTCCCTGTAGGCGGCGGGGCTTTTTTTTGCTCGGGGGCGGCGGGGCGCGGGGCGCTGGCCGCGCGGGGTGCCGCTTCCGTTCGGCGTCCGGGGCGGGCGGAGGCCTTCTGGGCGTACTCGCGGACAAAGACAAACACGTAAGACAGCACCATACCGAAGGCGGACGGATAGTCGAGCGCCTGCTGGTAAAACTTCTCCGCGTAGGCGGGTGCCTTTTGGCAGATGTCCCAGTAGGTCAGCGCGATTCCCACCGCGTAGACGATGCCGCTCTTTTCTTCGTTGCCGCGCGAGGATTCCGCCAGCCCCCTGTAGCCGCCCCTCACGAGGTTTTCCGCATGGCTGGCTGGGTCGATGATGCGGAAAACGGCGATGATTTTTTCGGCGAAAAACATGTCCCGATCCTTGTCGAGGAACATCGGGAATCTTTTGCTTGCATAGTCGATCTCGTCGACCAGCCACATCCACTGTTCAGACAGGGGGGCGTCGGTTGAGAAGCTCGGTGGGTCTCTGATGTCGCCGCCGGATGATCCGTTCATGATTCACCTCACGCAGTTTTTATTGCACTGCGCCCACCAGCGCGGGCAGCGGGCGCAGTAGGTTTTTGCGCCGCCACCAGAAGCTGCGTAAGGCTCGATATAGTCTTTTGCTGGCTGGATGTCAGGTCGCGCCAATAATCTTCCGGCTTCCCTGACGGCGCGTCAGGCCGGGCAGGGGAGGGCGACGGGAGCGACGGGGCCGACGGGGACGGCAGGCCGAGCAGCCAATCGGCGGAAACACCTAAGACAGTGCATGCAGTAATCAGAGCGTCGCACGTCGGCTTTGTGATGCCGCGCGTCCAGTTGGTATAAGTGTTCAAAGGAACGCCCAATTGCTTGGCAAATTCCTTTTGGGTTTTATTTCCGCGAAGGGACTCTATCCGATCTGCGAAACTTTTTTCATAAAACACCTCTTTCGGTGTTGACGTACACATCCGACCCTCCGTTGTTCTCCGTGCAGGCGCGCCCGCGCCCGCACGTCCGACCGGCTTTCCCTCTCCGACCGGAAAACGGCCACATCATACGTCTTTCGAGGCCCGCCGTCAACGGCGGGCGTCAAAGAACGCCCGCCGGAACCGTCTCCCCGCCCTTCCGCCCCGCGCCCGACTTGACATAAGCCCCGTTATCCGCCCTTACCGCCCTTACCGTATCCCGCCGCTCCCTCGAAAATGCAGCTTATCCGTCCTATCCGTCTCCTGACGTTGCGCCTATTCCTCTCTGCCTTTCGTGATATACCCGTCCGTTTCCCGATCAGAGGCCAGAACGTCGAACAGATGCGCCTTGCGCTGCGCCCGCCAGCCGAATTCGGAAGAAGCGAGTTTCCCCCACGGATTGTTCCCGTATCCATCATGTGTGTAATAATCCGTGAACCCGTTATACAGGTCGTAGCGCGTCTTGCCTCCGTTTCCCTTTCCCGTCTCGAAACGACCACA
>CAZXQE010000117.1:0-2373 GCA_964643015.1 uncultured Gammaproteobacteria bacterium | reverse complement strand
ATGTTGACCGGTTTTGTTTTTCAAAAACCTTAACTTAACTTAGACCTAGGCATAGCCTAGGTCTTTTTTATAAGTAACTGTTTAGAGTAATAAAACCAAAGCCAGCAAAAATTAGAAAGATTATAGTTAGGATAATTTTTCTAATAATTGTTGGTTGAGTTGGCTTGGGTAGAGTTTGCCAATTATTCCAATTGACTAAGCCGATATGAACAAACATAGCCAGAGCGTTAATAATAGCTCCAGTAACAATTAGTTGTTTTGGTTCGTAAAAATTAAACAGGAAAAGAATAATACCAAAAATAATTTGACCCCAAAGACAACGATAATAAATTCGGGAAAGGTTTAGCTTGTTATCAGACTGTTTTTTTATTTTCAGGAGAGCGACATTTTCAGCCATGATTCGTGAAGTGGAGTCTAGAACGCCTAATTGAGTTTGAGCCAGCATTAAGCCTAATAAAATTAAAAAAGCCAAGCCAATTCCAGGGTGTAAAAGTTGAGTAATTAAAAGACTTTCAGTAAAAATAAAGCTAATGCCAGACTGGTAATTGCCACCAAAAGCAGTGCTATAAGAAAGAATCATCAAGAGTGACATTGAGAGAAAACCAAGGAACCAAAAAACCAACAGATGTTCTAGACTTATTTTTTTCCACCATTTTTTAAAGCGTTGTATATTTGTTGGTGTTAAAGCAAAGTCAGTACCATCTAGATTAAGGGTTTCGGTTTTATTGGAACGAAATAGTCCGCCCAATTTTTGAGCATATAAACCCATGCCATAGCCTTTGTCTTTAATGTAGATTGACTGGGAAAGGTTGAGATTACCACCAGCGCCAGCATAAGCAAAGGCAGCCAGAAAAGTAATTAGACTAACACCTTGGGGTAGCCAATTGTAGTTATGGCCTTGGCCTAAAAGACCTTGAAATAGAGCTAGCCAATCAGTTTGCTTGGCAATAAAAGCAGCTAAAATGAGCAAGCAAGGTATACCCACCAGGAGTATTGTTTTGGTTATTTTTTCTAAAGTTTTATAGATGCTTTGGTTAAGAGTTAAAATCAAGCCAATTATCAGTAGAATACTAATAGCTATCCAGCGAAAGTCGGTTATATTAAAAATGTGGCCAAATATTTGGGCGCTAGCTGCCGCAATGCCTGGTAGAGCCCAACCCAGAAAGGTTGACAGAATAAACCAATAAGCCGTCCAAGTCCAACGACGAGTAAGTCCACTAAAAACGCTTTCGCCTTTGACTAGGGCATAGCGTTCAATTTCCATGTTAATAAAGTATTGGCAACTAAGCCCCAGAAGAGCACCCCAAATAATGCCAAGACCATAGTTGGCTGACAGGTAGGGCCATAAAATAACCTCACCTGAACCTAGTCCAAGGGCTAAAATAACAAAGCTTGGTCCAAGCATTTTAAGAAAAGAGGTGGGTTGCGGAAAAGGTTTAGTCGTCATACAATGAGATTGTAGCAAAAAATAATTAGCTCCACAAATTATATTTATATGTCAGAACCATTAGCTAGTGCTTTGAGACCTGATAAATTAGAGGATTTTGTTGGCCAGGATAAAATAATTGGTCCAAATTCTTTTTTACGTCAAGCAATAACCAAAAAGCATTTGCCGTCTTTATTGTTTTGGGGTCCACCGGGTTGTGGTAAGACGACATTAGCTAAAATAATTGCCAATAGCTTGGAGTCTGATTTTTTTGCTTTGTCGGCGGTTACTAGTGGTATTAAAGAATTGAGACAAGTTATTGATCGAGCGCGTAGCAATCAAATTGCGGGTAAAGGCAGTGTTTTATTGATTGATGAAATTCATCGTTGGAATCGGGGACAGCAAGATGCGCTACTACCTTATGTTGAAGATGGTACGGTAATTTTAATTGGGGCTACGACTGAAAATCCTAGTTTTTCAGTTAATGCGGCTTTATTGTCGCGTTGCCAGGTAATTGTTTTTAAATCGTTGGATAATGAGGATATAATCAATCTTTTAAATAGAGCCCTAGCTGATGTAAAAAATGGCTTGGGTCAAAAAAAGATTAAAGTTGAAAAAGAAGCTTTGGAAAGAATTGCTCAATTGGCTGATGGTGATGCCCGACTAGCTTTAAATATTTTAGAAGCTGCCGGTCGAACTGAAACTAAAATTAATTTGGAAACAATAAATAAAATTAGTAGTCAAATAGTTTTTAGCTATAATCAAGCTGGGGATGAGCGATATCATTTAATTTCAGCACTACATAAAAGTATGCGTGGTAACGATGCTAATGCGGCTGTTTATTGGTTAGTAAGAATGTTGGAGGCTGGTGAGGATCCGCTTTATATTTCAAGACGCTTGGTGCGTTTTGCTAGTGAAGATATTGGTTTGATTAATAATACCGCTTT
>CAZXQE010000116.1:0-2386 GCA_964643015.1 uncultured Gammaproteobacteria bacterium | reverse complement strand
CAGAAATAAACCTCCGAGAAGAACCACTGGGATCGTTATTGAGAAGAATCGTAGTACGGAGAAGTCATAGGAAGTAAAAAGGAATAAATTTTGGGGATTTCCGATCGGAGTCAAAGAGCTTCCGACATTAGCCGCAATTGTTTGAAAAACGATTATTCGAATCCGTATTTTCGGGCGAGTTATATTATTCAATAATAAAAGAGAGAATGGTATCAGCACTATCAACGCTACGTCGTTGGTTATTCCCATCGATAGTATAAATGTTATTCCGACAAGTATCGCCGCGAGACTTCTGATCGATTTGCAACGGCGTGTGAGAGCAGCCGCTGCTATGTCGAACAAACCGCTCAGGCGCAGCGCCGCGACGACGGCCATAAGACAGAAGAGAATCGCGATCACCTTGAAATCGATATAATCGATCCAAAGACGATCAGGGGGAATTATGAACGAGGTGATCAATGCGCAAGAAAATGAAATTAACAGCACCGTATCGTTTTTAAGCCGCGAAACAAAGAGCTGCGATAATCTATTCATAGTGAACGTTAATTGATTAGCGAAGTTTGCCATGATAATACCTCAGAACATTTTTTTTCAAAATCTGCGTCCACGACAGTGTCTAACAATACTTCGACCGGACGATTGCCCAGCACGAATGCTTGATCAGCAAGTTTTGCTGCATCGGATATATCGTGCGTCACAGCGATGATGGTTTTTTTTTCCTGGCGATGCAATTTTTTAATCAAATCGATGAGCTGATTTTTTGTAGCCGGATCTTGCGATTGAAAAGGCTCATCCATCAATAGAATCGGTGAGGGACTTGAAAACGCGCGCGCAATAGCGACACGCTGTTTTTCTCCTCCGGACAGGCTTCCGGGATACGACCCTGCCCTTTCATGCAAACCTACCAGCTCCAAATAGTACGGAATCAAGGGTATCCTGTCAGGGGCTGTGCTTTTTAGTGCGAACATGATGTTTTTCTCGATAGTTTCCCAAGGAATAAGCCGGGGTTCCTGAAAGATGAACGATATTTGATGGAGGGAATTCCTCGAAGCTATTTCATTGAGCAATGTTGTTTTACCGCAGCCTGAGGCCCCAAGAATAGCGGTTATAGACAAGTCTTTGAATGTAATGGAAAAGTTCTCATACACTTTTTTATTGCCGTATGAAATCGTAACGTCGTTTAATGTCATGTTCTACTTCTTTGCTTCTTTTTCCAAATAAGTTCTGGTTGATCGCGCCAAAAATGAAAACGCAAGCTCGGTTAACAAGCTTAACATGATGGTCATAATAGTTATGCTGAACACGCGAGGGGTTTCAAGATGTATTTTCGCAGTCTGAAGAGCCGATCCCAAACCGGATCTGGGAAGCGCAAGTATTTCCCCCGCGACGACAACCTTCCATGTCAGCCCCAGAGCGCTCCCAGCACCGGATAAAAAAAAAGGCATAGCCGATGGTATTTGTATATGCGTCAGTATGTCTCTTTTCTTGAAATGATAAATTCTAGCCATCTCGAGCAGCTTGGCGTCGGTTTGCCTTATTCCGGCTGAAATAGCTTCGGTCATGATCGGAAGGGTCATTAAAATAGATACGAAAATGGGAACTAAGTCCGTTCCGAACCAAAATAGCGCAATCAGTATGAACGATACGACGGGCGTTGATTTAATGACTGTCATCCATGGAGAAATAAAACTCGCGAAATCGTCGAATAAGCCTGCTGCAAGTCCGAGAAGTGCAGAAAGTAATGCGGAAAGCAAAAAGGAGAAAATGCTTCGGAGAAAGGTGTTCGCCAATGAACCATAAAATAAAGGCTCTCCGATGAGCCGGCTTGCATCCCGGATAACCGTCAGCGGAGAAGGCAGTATAAGTTCGGATTGAATTAGCAACGACGACGCTTGCCATGCTAAAACCAGCAATCCAACTGAAGAAAGTTTCAGCAGGCGTTTTTTTGACATCATTTCAGATAAAAAGCGTCTTCCGGAAGCTTGCCGCCGATTGAATCCGGAGAAAACTTGAGGAAGACAGATAAAAGCCCTTCGATCTGCTCTTGAGCCTCATGAGCCGGTATAAATACAAAATTGCATACAGGAATCGACTGTTCCGCTATCTGAGCTTTTAAGCCGAGACCGGCTGCTTCAACCAAAGGCCCTGCTTCTTGAGGATTTCTAAGCACCCATTCGATTGATTTTCTATACTCTGCAAGAAATACTCTCACCGCGTCCTGATGCGATTCGAAAATGTCCTTCCGTACGACGCAGAGCGTCATCGGAAAGTCGCTGCCGTATCCCGCTTCACGCCATCCGTCTACAAGAGACCACCCTCGCCTCACCTGTACTCCCGCCTTTTTGCCGTTCATGACTGCTACTGTCGCAAACGGTTCCGGCAATAC
>CAZXQE010000115.1:0-2395 GCA_964643015.1 uncultured Gammaproteobacteria bacterium | reverse complement strand
AGCTACTCGCGAGTAGCTTAATTTAGCCGCTTCCAAAACAATTTCTGGACAACTAAGTGGTGGCTGATAGAAATGTAAAACATTAATCCAACGCATATTTTATTTTAAAGCTCGACGATATAAATTGAGATATTTTTGAGCCGGAATTTTCCAGGAACTAGCAATTTTCATATCTCGACGAACTAAACCCTGCCAACAAGTTTCATGACGATAATTTTCCAAGGCTCTAATCATAGCCGTATAGAGCCCCATAACAGTAAAAGTATTAAACATAAAACCAGTACCGCGATTGGTGCGAGGATTATAATTACTGACAGTATCGTTGAGCCCACCAACATTCCTAACAATCGGCACACAGCCATAACGCATAGCAATTAACTGATTAATACCACATGGTTCATGATGAGATGGTAATAGCAAACAATCACTAGCCGCATAATAAAGGCTCTCTAGCTCTGGGTGTTTACGATAAGAGCGAATGGCCATTCGTTTAGGATGTTTTTTTTGCCAAAATTTTAATTTACTCAAATATTCTTTATCCCCATCGCCAAGAACAATAATTTGAGCGTCTGATTTAAACAACCACTCCATGGTTTCCATAATTAAACTAAAACCTTTTTGGAAAGTAATTCTAGAAGTAGCACAAATCAGTGGCACATCTTCATCAACTTGGAGCCCCAATTTCTCTTGTAAATACTTTTTATTAGCTGCTTTACCATTAATAACAGTCCGCCAATCATATTGAACCGGCAACTTATTATCATTGCTCGGGTTATATTCAAAATGATCAATGCCATTAATAATACCAAATAAACGATTAGCTCGATTTCTTAATATTCGATGTAAGTCTTGACCAAAATGTCTAGTCATTATTTCCTGACGATATTGCTCGCTAACCGTATTGATAATATCAGCCTGCAAAATTGCTCGCTTAGCAAAATTAATATATTCAATATCTGAATCATTAAGACCTGGTAATTTTTTAGTGCCGAAATCTTTTTTATTAGTTGGCACCTGCCACCAATTATGACCGTATTGAAAAACTAAATTGTGAATCGTAAAAATAGTTCGCGCCCCTCTTAAAGCAGTTGCTTTTTTAAATTGAGTATTAAGCAACTGCGGAATTAATCCCGTTTGCCAATCATGACAATGAATAATATCAGGCTTAAATTCTAATAATTCTATAAGCTTTAAAGCAGCTACATCAAAAACATAAAAACGAGCATTATCGTTTTTGGCACCATAAAGCTTTTTATCTATGCCAAAATAATCTTTTTGTTCAATAAAATAGACTGGCAAACCTTCCATTAAATAGCCTTGCCAATAATTAACTAAGATACTTTCACCACCAACATTAATCTTGATTTCATGAAATATTTCCTTGAGCTTGTGTTTTGTTTTGCTAATAACCTTACTATACAGTGGCGTTACTACAAGAACTTCATGGTCCAAACGACTAATCGCCTTGGGTAAACTACGAGCTACATCAGCCAGCCCACCAGTTTTGCTAAACGGTGCCACCTCAGAAGCAATACTAACTATTTTTAAAACTTTCTTACTCATAGCTTATTTTTTGATTAACAAGGTTGAGCTACTTTGCATCGCGCAAAGTGCTGCTGCTAAACCATCAGCCGCATCATCGGGTTTAGGGATTTTTTCTAGATTCAAAGTTAACTTAACCATTTTTTGGACTTGTTTCTTATCAGCTTGACCATAACCAGCCACCGCTTGCTTAATTTGTAATGGCGTAAACTCTAAAAAGGGAATCTTTCTTTGACCAATAGCCAGCATTACTACACCGCGAGCTTGTCCGACCTGAAAAGCCGTCGTTACATTGCGACAAAAAAATAACTGTTCAATACCAATTAAATCTGGCTTATATTTGTTTAAAATTTCTTCGGTTTGTTCGTAAAGACTAGCTAGCCTAGTTGGCAAATCAACACCAGCTGGTGTTTTTAGTGAGCCATAAGCTAAACACACTAGTTTGGAACCAGCGGCGGCGATTACTCCAAAGCCAGTGTCAGCTAGCCCAGGATCAAAACCAACAATTATTCTAACTTTTTTAGCCATTGCAGCTTATTCCCACTCAGCGTTAGTATAATAGTCGCTTATATCTTCACAATCCTCCAATAAATCGATAAACTTTTCCATTTTGGCGCGATCATCAGCCTCTTCAATGGCCATTTTTTCTTTGGCTACATACTGAATTTCTGCTGTTTCTGTGGCGATATTTTGCTGATCAAGAAAATTCTTTAATTTCTGCAAATCTTCTGAAGCAGTATACAGGGTTACACCCTCTTCTTCGCGAATAATATCTTCAACACCTTGATCAATTAATTCCAATTCAAAATTGTCCCAATCATTATTTTTGGCAGCTAAAGCTTCGGCCGTAATT
>CAZXQE010000114.1:0-2397 GCA_964643015.1 uncultured Gammaproteobacteria bacterium | reverse complement strand
TTGTATCAAAAACGTTGGTTTTTGAAAAATTCACAGAAGGTACTCACAAGAGCAGCAGCATTAATATAAGGAGGGAACAAGCCGTCATAGATATTGTTTGAGTTGCTTAGGTTTTTGCATGCTGCATTAATTAACTGCGAGACAGAAGACGGGACGGAATTCAACCAAATCGACCAGAATCTGGTGAGGATAAAGAGATGGCTATCAAGTATCGTGATGATGAAGATCTTGTGTTCCTGAAGGACTGCGACCAAGACGACCTAAAAGTGCTGGCGGATATGTTAATCTATAAAAAATCCGGCAAAAAACGCTTAAATCAAGATTTAGCTGAAGAGCGAGAATTTAGGCTCTGTAATGATGACTATCGTAAAGTATGGGATTTGATTGCCGGCGAATTACAGCTGTATGGTGGTGATTCAATTATTAACCTGACGCGGAGAGGCTATGGGGTTCCTTATCGTGAAAATCTCATAGATGTCTGTAAAAAAATGCGGGTTAACTTTAATAAAAATTCGACGACAGAAAAAATAGAGATGAACCTGATTATGAAGGTTGTCGAGGATGCTCTTGAAAATATGAGCGATGATGAGAAGCGAGAGATAGCGAAGGAAATGAAACTTGATGTCGAGCAGATGACAACGCAAGTAATTGTTGCCGCTCTGCAAGCTGCAATTAAGGCTGCGGGATTTCGAGCATATCAAATTACTCTTATTGTCGCGAACGCGATAGCGAAAGCATTGCTGGGTAGAGGGTTACCTCTTGCCATAAATGCGGGCCTTATGAGGGCGATGGCGCTTTTTGCTGGTCCTATTGCCATTATTGCTAATGTTGTGTTGACCATTCCTATACTCACTGGTCCTGCTTATCGAGTGACAATTCCTGCTACAATCCAAGTAGCGTATATGAGGCAAAAAATGCTGCATGGAGCTGAAGGTGCAGAGAGCTAAAGTGAATATGTGAAGTTGCAACTCCTGGCCCACCTCGAGGTATTTATGAGGTGGGCTTTTTTGTTAATAGATTATCTCTTCTTCAGATATAAAATCATCAAATAGCAATTCAATTCGGTCTTCATTGAATCGGTTTCTCGCCAATTCGTGAAAAATGACTTGTGCCTTTTTTATGCGCTGTCTTTCTTCTTCTTCGTTATACTTGGTAGCATCTCGATTATATTGTTCGATTGATTTTTCCAGTGCAGCTTGAATTTTATATCCAGTTGATATGGAAGCGATTCCTGGCATGACAATCGGCATAGATACTTTTAAATCATTGAGTAATATCTTCGCCAGAACGTGAACCCCCAAAACGGCTCCGATGGCCCTTAGCCAAGAACTGCTTAATCTTTCTTGCCTGCACAATTCCTTGGTCACTTCGGCAATAAAAAATTCAAAATCAGTATAGAATTTGTTCGGCCGCTTTTTCAAGAGGTCTTTCCTTTTCTGCGTAAGATCGTGCTCAAATTGATGCCTAGCACTTGAGCAGTTCTGGTCATATTTTTGTTATTCGCCTTGTAGACATACTGGAAATACCATGATTTCAGTTCATCCTCGCTCCAAGTCCCAGTTATTAATTCGGATGGCAGCTCTATTATACTTGTCTGGATCTGCGAAGAAGTTTTTTGTTTCTGGCTTGTTTTTGCTTTGATATGAACACCAAGAATGACTCCCCGAATGAATGACTGCAATTCACGAACATTCCCCGGCCAATGGTAACCCTCAGCGTTTCGTTCTCGCAGATATTTAACTACTTCCAGCGGAGAAAAAAAGTCGCTTTCCCGATCCATGCAATTTCTAATGATAACTTCTGCAATTTCCTCGATGTCCTCTTGTGATCGTTCTCGCAAGGGTGGAATCTGAATCACCGTACCGGCTAGTCTCTGGTACAAGTCACTTCTAAAATCGCCATGGAGGATGTCTTTATTCGTCGCTGAAATATAGCGAACATCTGCTTCTATCTCAGTGTCTGAGCCGACTGGCCTGACTTTTTTGGTTTCAATGACCCTTAAGAGTTTTACCTGTGTTTCTTTTGGCAGATCTCCAACCTCATCGAGGAAGAAGGTTCCACCATGAGATGCTTTTACTAAACCATCCCGGTCCTGCATGGCCCCAGTAAATGCTCCTCTTTTGTGGCCGAACAATTCGCTGTCGATCAGACTTTCTGTAAAAGCAGCAACATTAACACTGGCAGTAGGTGCCATGTTTGGCCCACTATGCCAAAAGGCTGCAGCTTGGATTACGCGAGCAAAAAGCTCCTTCCCCGTCCCCGTTTCTCCCAAAATGAGAACATTAAGATCCTTGATTGCCTGCTTAAAGCTTAATGAGCTCACCAATTCTTTCCCAAAGCATGCATGCCAGGTTTTCTTCTTGGCATCCATTATTGCAGGCGAAGACCCTTTTATCT
>CAZXQE010000113.1:0-2405 GCA_964643015.1 uncultured Gammaproteobacteria bacterium | reverse complement strand
ATGGTTGTATGGGTATTGCAGTTGGTATGGCCACCAATATTCCACCGCACAACTTAAGAGAAGTTAATGGTGCTATTTTGCATTTAATTGATAATCCGGAAGCGACTATTGAAGATTTAATGCAACATATTAAAGGCCCTGACTTTCCAACTGGTGGCTTGATTTATAATCATGAAGATATTTTGCGCGCCTATACCACTGGTAAAGGTGGTATTGTAATGCGCGGCCGCGCTGAAATTGTTGAAAGTGAACGAGATACTTTTCAGATTGTTATTAGTGAGATTCCTTATCAAGTCAATAAAGCCACTTTAGTCGAAAAGATTGCTGATTTGGTTAAAGATAAAAAGATTGAAGGTATTCGCGACTTGCGCGATGAATCAGATAAGGATGGTATTCGCGTTGTTTTGGATCTGAAGAAGGATAGTTATCCGAAAAAGATTTTGAATGTTCTATATAAACAAACCCAGTTACAGGAAACTTTTCATGTTAACATGCTGGCCTTGATTGATGGTATTCAACCTAGAGTTTTAAATTTGAAAACAATCTTGGAAGAGTTTATTAAGCATCGTCAAGAAGTTGTTCGTCGTCGAACAGCCTATGATCTAGCTAAAAATAAGGAACGCGCTCATATTTTAGAGGGCTTGATGATTGCTTTAGCTCATATTGATGAAGTTATTGCTACTATCAAGGCTTCTAAAGACAAAGAGCAAGCTCGGCTTAATTTAATTAAGAAGTTTAAATTAACTGAACGCCAGGCGATTGCTATTTTGGAAATGCGTCTACAGACCCTGGCTAACCTGGAAACTTTAAAGATTGAAACTGAACTCAATGATAAGCGCAAGATTATTGAAGAGTTAGAAAAGATTTTAGCTTCTAGCGCCTTAATCCTTGGCATTATTAAGCAAGAATGCCAAGACATTTCTGATAAATTTGGTGATGATCGCCGCACAACCGTTGTTGACCAAAGTATTAAGAACTTCAAAATTGAAGATTTAATTCCCAACGAAGAGGCGGTGGTGGTAATGACTCGTGATGGTTATATCAAGCGCCTGCAGAGTGATACTTTTAAAGTTCAAGGACGTGGTGGCAAGGGTGTGATTGGTTTAACTACTAAAGAAGAGGATTCAGTCCAATTCTTGTTTGCTACCATGACTCATGGTGATTTACTGTTCTTTACTAGTCAGGGTCGAGTTTTTGAACTCAAGGCTTACGAATTGCCAGCTGCTTCTAGAACTTCCAAGGGTCAATCAATTGTTAATTTCTTACAATTAGCTAGCGGTGAACAGATAACAGCGATTTTACCTTTAGATAAAATGGCTAATAAAGAATATCTTTTCTTTGCTACTCGCCGAGGTTTGGTTAAAAAGGTTAGTATTAATGCTTTTTCCAATGTTCGCCGTAGCGGCTTAATCGCTATTAAATTAAAGGAAAATGATCAATTGATTTGGGTTAAACCAACCACTGGTAATGATCAAATCCAATTAATTACTGCTCATGGTCAAGCTATTCGTTTCCATGAAGATGATGTTCGCGACATGGGCCGTGGCGCTAGTGGTGTTATTGGTATGCGCCTAAAGTCAAAAGATAGTTTGATTGGCATGGGTGTTATTAAAACTGAAGGCGAAAAATTAAAAGATTATCAAGTATTGTCAGTTATGGCTGAAGGTTATGGTAAGCGAACCGATTTATCTCATTACAAGATTCAGAATCGTGGTGGATCTGGTATCAAAACAGCCAAGATTACTGATAAAACTGGTGAATTAGTTAACGCTTTCTTGGTTAACAAGCAGACAATGGCTGATAAGGATTTGATTATCATGTCTTCTTCGGGTCAGGTTATTCGTTTGCCATTTAATTCAGTTAATGAATCGGGTCGCGATACCCAGGGTGTCAGATTGATGCGTTTTAAGGAAAATGGCGACAAAGTCGTTGGTGTAACTTGGTTATAAAATCATTTATTTAATTTATAATTTATGAAGAAAGTCCTATTGTTGAGCTTGGCGGCAGTCATTATGTTGACTGGTTGTTCTAGCAAACCCAAAAATCTGAAGCCAGAAGAGGCTAAAGAGCGAGCTGAAAAATTTATTAACGCTGCTTTAATGAGACCTGATACCAAGGCCGCTGTTAAAGAGATCGAAGAAGTTAATGGTTTTTATAAAATGAAAATCGATGTTGGGAGTGGTGAGCCAATTGATTCTTATTTGAGTCGTGATGGTAAACTATTTTTCCCTCAAGCCATGGATATTGATGAAGTCAACAAACAAATTGCTGGCGATACTAATCAAGGAACTGGCGGTGAAACCGCTACTGTAAGCAAAAAGAGTGATAAACCAGTAGTGGAGCTTTTTGTGATGAGTTATTGTCCTTATGGTTTACAAATGGAGCGGGGTATTTTGCCGGTAGTG
>CAZXQE010000112.1:0-2417 GCA_964643015.1 uncultured Gammaproteobacteria bacterium | reverse complement strand
TGCGAAAGCGACGGACAGCTCCAATCGGCCCGCGTCTTGGGCTCCACTCTTGGCACACCATACAGGGAACGGCTAGCCCAGGTGCTTGGAGCCTTGGGCAGGGGAGGCAACCGGGGCATTTCTACCTTGGATGGTTCCATAGCCCCGCTCATACAAGACAGCGAAGCGCTCCTTTCGGAGATGGAGATGCAACGGACGGAGGCACGCGAATGAACAAGCCAAACGCGCCGGAAACGGATTTTTGGTCACATGCAGCCGGATTGGCTCCGGTCTTGATCGCATCCAGGGACCTACCCAGCGGCATAGCGATGGCCGGGGGATTTTTGCTTGCGTATGCCAGCGCCCTAACGACAGCTTTGTTTTTGCCCAGATCCATGAGGGGCAAACTGTCCTTCTTGACATCGTGCATGGTCGCAGTGCTTGTCCTTACGCTGTACGCATCGCTCGTGCGTGCCATAGACGCAATGCTGTTTGAAAAACTCAGCACTTTTCTCTTTTTGATACCGTTTTTACCGCCAGTATACGTCGCGGCTGCTACCCAGGGAACGGAAGCGAATAGGGAGCGGGCATGGGAACAGGCGCTTATGGCTCTGGCCTTGGCCGTCTTTGTCGCAGTGTTTTCCGTAGTCCGAGAGCTTGTTGCCAGCGGATCCCTTACCCTGTTCGGAACATCCGGTGGACGCAGCATACTGCCTTCCATGGCCCATCCCGCAGGAGCCCTACTAACGCTGGCCATAGGTTTTGCGTTTGCCAGGCATATCCGAAGCTTGATTTCAAGGAAGTCCCGATGAGCCAGATAGGTTTGCTGTTTTACCTGGGAATGGGCGGATCTATCCTGGTAAGCCAGGGTATTATCCCCTTGCGCCCCAGCCACGCTCGTCCGGCAGGTGCTGTGCGGCACGCTGTGCTTATGATAGCCTCATGCGCGCTGGCTACGCCCGTTTACTCGTTCGTATACCAGCGCATCTTGAGCACGCTGAAACTGGAAAGCCTTGCTCCGTTCCTGGTAGCCCTTGCATATTTTTCCGTGGTTTTTCTCATGAAGAGCGCAACATCGCTGCTTAAAGGCGCCAAGAAAAACGGCAAAGACAGTGCAAGCGCAGGCAGCAGCATCTACCCAAGTCCACCTTTGGTAGCCTACGGATGCATACTCGCAGCTAGCGCATACGGTGGCTCGGGCTGGAACCTGTTTGCCGCTGGCGCCTCTGCTGCCCTTGGGTTTCTGGTTGCATCAACCGTGTTGGAAGACATCATGGACAGACTGGAACTGGAAGCAGTCCCTGCACCGTTTCATGGCCTGCCTGCACGCTTTTTGTCGGCTGGCCTTATGGCTTTGGCGTTTTCCGGTTTGGACATGTCTTTGTACGCCCGTATAGGATAGGCCAAGTCGGCGCTTTCACGCCGTGGAAAATTGCGCTATACTGACCCTCCAGCCCCTGGCTGGAACCGTGATGATTCTACCCGCAGCACCTGGCGGGCTCATTGTTTGCAAGGACGTGTATGCTCAAATCGTATCTGGCACTTGGAACGTACAATCATATTCCCGAAGGCACGTCCGACAGCGATTTTGAGAACCTCTACCAATATTGTTACCGGCCCTTCCTGTCTGCCTTGAACCGTTTCCCGGAAATTCAGGCATGCATGTTTTTTTCCGGAAGCCTCTTGCGCCGCTTGGAAGCAAAGCATCCGGAATACCTTATGCTTCTGGAAGAAATGTCTGCACGCAGGCAAATCGAGGTATTGGGCGGCGCATTTTACGCACCTATCTTGCCCCTTATCCCGGGCAGCGACCGTGTCGGCCAGATAGAGCTCCTAACCACCTGGCTGCGAAAACGCTTCGGGAAGCGTCCTCGCGGTTGCTGGCTGCACGAATATGCCTGGGAGCCATGGATGGCTTCAACGCTGCAAACCTGCGGCATGGATTATGCCTTTATCGGAGCGCCGCAATTCCGAGCTACCCTGGGTGCCAAGCGAGTTCCGACCCCGGTGCTAACCGAAGACCACGGCCGGCTAACCGTGCTCGTGCCCTCATGGGACTGCGGAGAGAATTTCGACAAGCCGCTATCGTATCCGGATGCTTTTGCCGCTCTGGGCGGGCCTATGGATAAAGGTCTTGTAAGCCTGATGATCGCAGGCGAGCGCATACGCGACCTGTGGGAAGCTTCCGGTGTCGAATCGCCCGACGCATACATGGAATCGGTGTTCGGCGAACTGCGTAAGCTGACGCTCTTGGTGGATATAACGACGCCTTCGCGCTACCTGAAAACCCATCGGCCGGCCGACCGCGAGTATTTCCCAGGCGCCGCATCCGAACGCTTCATGCGCGGCCTATCAAGCGATCCTAGCGCAAACCCAAGCATGCGTTCGGCTATGCTGCGCTATGCTGCCGGTTCAGCTCTGTATTCACGCATGCACCA
>CAZXQE010000111.1:0-2418 GCA_964643015.1 uncultured Gammaproteobacteria bacterium | reverse complement strand
CTTAAAGTGCCGTCTTTCATGATTACAGTATCCTTTTTAATGTCAGAAATTTTAAGATAACGTTGGGTGGATCCGTTTAGATTGTTATTGGAAGTGGCCATAATTATAGATTTTTGGTTAAATCTTCTAAGTTATCGCTATCAATAAAATGACTAGCCTCTGGCTCTGGTTCTGAGTTTTCACCACGGTAGGCGCCAGTAGTATCAACAATTAATGATAATTCAGCCAATCTAGAAGATGAAAAGCGAGTTTTAATAGCTGGCGGTTGAGATTTTATAATATTTTTTTCATTAAATTGATCTTCGGCAATGTTTTTACCAAAATTTTTATTCCATAATCTGAGTCTTGGTAAAAAAAAGCTTTGAACCAGACTTAGCAAGAAAAAATGAAATGGTCGGCCATTAACTTTACCAAAGGCAAAAACAATAAAAAGACCAGCCGTAATAACTCCGGTGGCGGCAAATAAGGAAAAATCAAATAGTTTATATTCGACAAACAAAAAAGCTATCATCACTAAAAGAATTACGAACTGTCTAGTGGTGATAGGGCCTAAGATTTTGTCTTCAGCATCAATAAATTGTGGTACGGTAAATTGTTGCATGGTTAAAAACGAATTTCTTTATTTAGATTCATTATAGCGATAAATTCAGCAAAAGTTAAATTTTCTGAATTTGAGTCTAGATTATTTTTTAATAATTCTTCAGCGGTTTTGCCTAATCTAATGCTGTCTTGACCAATTTCAAGATAAAGGCGATTGAGCGGGCTTTGTCGCCAAGCATTAACCCCCTCTAGTTTTTTACTGTAACCGTATTCGGATAATAGATTTAGTTTTTCTTTGATTTTGTTAGCACGATCTTCGGCTGATGAACCAAGGTAACGGAATTTTTTAAGAGTTAAAGTGGTTAATTCATCAATTGGGGTTAAGGTTTTGGGGGTGAATTTAACATCGTCCATGCGGATCTTGCCAGTTTTGTTGTCGGTTGGGCGCTGGTCAAGCGGGATAACGACTGTGGTTTTTTCTTTGGCTGGGGCTGGGGCTGGGGCTGGGGCTGGGGCTGGGGTACTTTCTTTAAGGGGTGGTGTTAGTTTTAAATCTTCTTCCGGTGCTTCAATTAATTTTTTCTCAGGTATTTTGGCGGCTGGCAATTCAGTTTCTGTTTTTAAATCAGTTTTAGGTTGGTTATCAATTTTTCTTAAACTAGCAATAAGTTCTGATTCAAAATCGTGTACAGCTGCAGTGGCAATTAATTTATCAGTTGGTTTTACTGGAGGTTGAATAGCTAATTTCTTTTTATTTTCAGCCTCATAAAGATCTTTAGCTTGAATGATTTGAGCTACTAAACTGTTTGATTGTTCTAATGATAAGCCTAGACCGCCAAGATCAAAAGATTTAGTCAAATAATCTTCTAGAGCTTTTTGATTACGAACACCAATTAAAAAAGTTTTAATAGCTTGACGTAAGCGATTTAATTGACCAGTTTGACGAATATATTGCTGCTGACTAACTAATTTGTTCAAGATATTTTCTAGGTCAAGTGGTTTTTTTAATATTTTTGTTGGTGTTGTGGTATTTGGCAATAAAGTAACCGGATTAGTTTTGGCTAAGCGATTGATATCGATTGGGGCTGAAAGTGGTTTGGATAAATAATCATTAATAACAGCCAGGACATTGATTTGAATTTCAGTGGCTAGTTTATTGGCTTGATCGTGATCGAGATTGTTGTTTTCAGCTAAGTATAGAGCTAGACGGCTAAGGGGTATCTCTTTGATAACTAGCTTAATAATAATACTAGCCAAAGAAAGATGATAAGCCTCTTCGAGATTATCAATAGCAGCTTTGGTGGTGGCTGAATCGAGCTTGGCTCTAACTTCAGCTGGGACTTGTTGGTATTTTTGTAGATAATCAAACATATTTTCAGCGCTTTTCTAATTTAGCGATCTCTTCTTTAATAGCTTCGCCCTCCAAGGTATTTTCGCCATAGCGACCAAGCATTAAACGTAGTTGATTAATTTTATTAGCAGTTACTGGATCAATTGCTGCTGGTGTTGTTTTTTGTTCTGGTTCCGGTTTCGGTTCTGGTTCAGGTTTTGGCTCTAATTCTGTTTTTGTTTGGCTAAGATCAGTGCCAAGGTTGTCGTTTTTTTCTAAGGGTAAAGGAATGATAGCCCAATCCTCGCCTTTATCATTGGGCATGCTGTCGGGGAAGAATTTGATGTTACGATAAGTATTTAAAACATTTCTGAGCAATAGTTTTTCTGAGGAGCTAAGTTTAATGGTATTTTTGGAAGTGCCAAGAAATTCCGAAATACTTAAAGAAGTAAGATTATCAATCCCCTTTTCTGTAGCAAAACAACGTAGCCAATTACTGATAGTTCCTGGTACGGTCTCCTTATTAATATCGGGCGAAAAACTAGTGG
>CAZXQE010000110.1:0-2434 GCA_964643015.1 uncultured Gammaproteobacteria bacterium | reverse complement strand
GACTTGCGTACTGGCTCTCCGCCGGGATGCAGGCAAGTCCGGCCGCGATGACCTTGTGTACATCACTCTCGAAAAACGCCTCGGCGTACATCCCACCCATGAACTGTCCGCCGTAGACGCCGTCGCCGTAGTTCATCAGGCGCCCGAACTTCTCGCCCAGCGCGATCACCGCGTTCGGCAGTCCCGGAGCGATCAGCCCCGCGAAGTCCGCCTCGATCTGATAGTCGATGTCATTCGCCCGCGCGTTGAACCGCGGGTGCGAGCTGTCCGGCGGCGCGATGCCGCGGCGCAGGTTGTTGCGCCCCGCCTCGTTCGCGCACCAGAGCCGGTACTCACTGTTCGCGAAATCGATGCCCGCCTGACGGATCGAGACGTCCAGCCCGTGCTGCTCCAGCGAGCGCAGGAAGGTCATCTCCACGTACAGGTCGTCCTGCCCGAACGCGTGATTGATCATCTCCGGCGCCCACTTCGGGACCTTGTCTTCGGGGATGACCGCGTCATTGAACTTGAACTCCGTGGGCGCGCCCCACACCACGCCGATGATCTGCCCGATCCAGCCGCCCTTCATCCGGTCGCGGTAGTCGTCGGCAGACAGCCGCCGCTCGCCCTGCGCGAGCGCCGCGCAGCGCACCGCTAAAATGATGCTCAGCAAGACCCGTGATCGTATGTCCATTCTCGAATCCTCCGTTACGCCGCCTTCTACTTTCTTTTTTCGGGCGGGGCCACGCAAAGCTGCACGATCGCTTCACGCACGCGGCCGGTCTGCTCGGCATTCATCGAGAGATACCGGTCGCGCCCTTTGCCCGGCGCAAAAAGGGTGCCCCCGTTATCCTCAACCGTCACCGTCCCCACCGGCGAGAGCGTGAAATAGCCGCGGTCAGGATAGACCGCTGCCAACAGCGCGGTCGGATCCCATGTCGGCCGATCATGCCCTTTGGGCGAATAGAGCGCGTACGCTTCGGGCATCGGATGGTGGTGCGCGTACGCGTAATCCCGCTCGACAGACACATAGGGATAGGCTGCCGCGA
The DNA here is from genome assembly GCA_964643015.1 of uncultured Gammaproteobacteria bacterium. Taxonomy (GTDB): domain Bacteria; phylum Patescibacteriota; class Patescibacteriia; order Patescibacteriales; family Patescibacteriaceae; genus UBA1359. The sequence goes on along the minus strand of CAZXQE010000110.1, from coordinate 1,406 downwards.
TCCCGACTTCAAACCCGCTCCAGAGCACTGGCGAGGGCCACTCTTTCGCCAACTTTTGCGCGGCGGGGATATCCTTGATCACATTGTATTCCAAATGGCGCGTATTCCAATTGATCGGCTGGAAGGCCCCCGCCATGATTGACAGCACCTTCACCTTTTTCGCGATCAGCTCTTTGCCGGTAAGCGGCGAATGCGCATCCGCCGATGAATCCAGCAGGCGCTGTAAATTGGTGAAGAAACCGACCTGTACCAGCGACACGCTCTGATCCGGCTGGGCGGCCAGGAGTTTGCGGAGCAGTCCGGTCGCCTCCGGCGCTTGCTCGCCGGAGACGAGATCGTGCGGATAGCGCAGACTGCCATCCGCATTCTTGGCGGCGGCCAACAGGTTGAACTTGCCAGGCTCGGGTGTGACACCGCCCTTAACCACACCGACAGGAATGTCCGGCCGTCCGTAAAACGTGTTGACCGCATCCACAAAGGCCGCCGCCTGCGGATGATCTTTGGTGATCGTCACCGCCAGCAGGTCGACCGCACCGCGCGACTGCAACGTATGGATCATGCACAGCGCCATCAGGTCATCGGTGTCATTCCCCATGTCGGTGTCGAAGATCAGCTTCACCGGTTCGGCGCGCGTCGCCGCGGCGACACATAGAACGGCCATCCACACATATCCGGCTTTCTTCATCTCTCGCGCCTCTCGTGTTTCACCACTTAACCAATCTCCCACCCCTTACGGCACTCTTCTTTGATGAAGGCATCCGCCTCAGGCGCATTGACAGCCCGCATCGCGGCCGCATCCCACAGAATTTTCTTGCCGGCGCGCAGCGCGACGTTGCCCAGTAGAACTAATTCCGTCAGACGTGCGCCGTAAGCAAAGTTGGAACTGGCGGCAGGCCCGCCTTTGCAGGCCGACAGCCAGTCCGCGTGATGGCCCTTGACGCGCGGCAAGGTCGGCTCAGGGCGCTTGTATGACCGGTGCAGCTCCAGCGGCAGCAAACGCGGCGTGCCACTGTTTGAGGGACAGGTGATAAACCCTTTATCGCCGACGAGCAGAAGCCCGTCGCCTCCCTCACCCAGCCGCTGGCGGGGGTCATCGGAATCAAGTCCCTCAGGAATCGGCGGACGCAATCCGCCGTCGTACCACGTCACCTTCACGGCAGGCATATCGCCGCGCGGCTTAAACTGAAACGTGTAGATCCCCCCGAATGCGGCGACCTCGCTGTCGACCCCGCCGGCCGTGACGGCTTCCACGCTGGCGGGATGCTCCAGATTCAAGGCCCAGACCGCGCCGTCCAGGTTGTGGACCGCCAGATTCCCAAGCGAGCCGGTGCCGAACGCCCACCAGTCCCTCCAGATGTACGGCGCGTAAGAAGGGTGATACGGGCGAAACTCGCGCGGTCCCAACC
>CAZXQE010000109.1:0-2453 GCA_964643015.1 uncultured Gammaproteobacteria bacterium | reverse complement strand
GTCATCAGCCCAGATTGCTGATGAAGAAAGAGGTTTTTCTTTCAATCAAACCGGACCACTTGATATGGCTTTTGGACCTAATAGTCCAACTTCAACCATGGAAATTGTCAATCATTGGACAGAGAGCGATTTGGCTCGAATTATTAAAAATTATGGTGAAGAACCATGGTTTGGACCAATTGCTAAGGCAATTGTTAGACAACGTCGTCGTCAGCCGATAACAACTAGTCAAGAATTGGTGGAAATTGTTAAAGCGACTTTACCGGCTAAATATTTAGCCAAGTCTAGACAACATCCAGCCACTAAATTGTTCCAAGCCTTGCGTATTGCCACTAACGGTGAATTAGATAATCTCGATGCCATTTTAAATCAATCCCTAAGCTTGTTGTGCCATGGCGGCCGTATTGCTGCAGTTAGCTTTCATAGCTTGGAAGATCGGTTAGTTAAGCAATTTTTCCTTAGGGAAAGTAAAGATTGCTTATGTCCGCCGGAATTTCCAATCTGCCAATGCGGCCACAAAGCACAGTTAAAAATAATTTACCGTCATCCGCTTACGGCTAGTGAAGCCGAAATCGCGGCCAATCCGCGTTCCCGCAGTGCCAAATTAAGGGCTGCTGGTAAAATTAATTAATAGTTTCCATCCCCTAAAGCTATGACTGTTAGTGCTCAAGAATTAACTTCAATTAATTGTCAAAAAACCAAGACCCCAACTGGTCAAAAATGGACTTGGCGTCGTTTCAATCGTTGTCTATGGTCAACTTTGTGTTTAGGGGCCTTGGGATATTTGATTGCTGCTAATAGTTTGGCAGCCCAATCATTTTTATTAAAAGATCAAAAAAGTGAATTAGCTAGTTTGAAGCAGGAGCAAGCTGATTTGCAAAATCAGGTAACTCTTTATAGTTCTTATGAGCATTTGCAGAGCAAAGTCAGAGACCTTGGTATGGTGTCAGTTGATCGCTTATCTTACGCGGTTACTGATAATGAGGTTTTAGCTAAAAAATAATTTATGGCCCGGTCAAGCAAGTTTATCGCTCGGCGTGACCGGTCAGGCGCAGCTTTAAAGCCTAGCTCCAGGTCGATCAACGCCAATCTAAATATTTTGTTAGCCCTCTTTGCTTTTGTTGGCTTGGCAATAATTGTCAGGCTTTTTTGGTTACAGTTAGTTCGTCATGAATATTATGCAGAAAAGGCACGTAATCAACATGAATTCAATGTTCAATTAGCTCCAAATCGCGGTCAAATTTTTGTTCAAAATGGCTTAGCCTCGGCGGGTAATGGTAGTGATTTATATCCGGTTGCCACTAATCGTCGTTTTTTTACCTTATACGCAGTGCCGCGTGATTTGCAAATAGAGAGTCTTAATAAATTAAGGGAAGACCAGGTTAAAAAGAAGTTAAAAGAAGGCCAAAGGCCTTCGCCAGTAATTATTGATCCACAATTTCTGGCAGAAATTTTATTTGAATCATTTGATCAGCCAGAAATAATGGCAGCCATTGATAAAGCAGAACAGGATCAGCTTAAACAACAATTGGATGATCAATTGAAATTAGTGCCGACTGTTTCTAGTACTGAAGAAGTTGAGATTGCTAAAAAAGAAGTAATTGCTAAGCATGAGGCCTTACTGAAAGATCCTTTTTATTTAGAAATGTCTCGAGCTCGCCGTGAAGCAGCTATTAAAGGGCAATCAGAAAAAAAGATTGCTGAGTATTTGAAAATATTAAATAAAGGTAATGACCCCTATGAGGTGTTGGGGAAGAAAATTGAAGCTGAAAATATTTTAAAAATATATCACAAGATTTTAACCAAGGCCTGGGGGGATGGTCTAGTGAAGCTTGATGATCTTAAGGTTGAAGGTGAAAAAATTACTTGGCAACCAGCTAATCAAAAAGATCCAATCGTGATAAAAATTAATGGACTTGGTCAAGAAGGCCGGTCATATCGTTATTATCCAGAAAAAAATATTGGTGCCAATATTTTGGGCTTCGTTTCATTAGAAAATGATGATGATTTAGTGGGGAAAGGAAAATATGGCCTAGAAGGAGCTTTTGATGATGTTTTAATGGGTCGAGCTGGATCAGCTAAAGGTGAGCGGAGTGCTAATCAGGCAGCTATTTTACAAGGTCGTTCTTATGATCAGCAGACTAATGGTTCAGATTTAATTTTAACGATTGATCGCTCAATTCAAAATTTTGCCTGCAGTCGTCTTTTAGTAGCCATTGATAAACATCAAGCTGATTCGGGTAGCGTTGTGATTACTGAACCTAAGACTGGAGCTATTTTAGCAATGTGTTCAGCGCCAGATTTTGATCCTAATAATTATCAGAAAGTTAAAGATTTAAAACAATTTAATAACCAACCAACTTTTGAGGCTTATGAGCCTGGTTCTATTTTTAAAGCTATTACTATGGCTATTGGTATAGACCAGGGTAAGGTAACGCCACAAACTACTTACA
>CAZXQE010000108.1:0-2456 GCA_964643015.1 uncultured Gammaproteobacteria bacterium | reverse complement strand
GGTGATATTTCAGGAATTCAAAACTACATTTTTGATCTGAAAACTACTGAACACAGCGCAAAACTGCTTCGGGCCAAAAGCTTTCAATTATGGGCATTGAGTGAAATTATTTCCCGGTATCTTATTGAACAGTTTGATGTGACATATGCGAATATTATAACATCCGCAGGAGGAAAGTTCATTCTTCTCGTACCGAATCTGGAAAAACTTAAACCCCGGCTGGATATGCTTCAATGTGAAATAGAGGAGTATTTTTTAAAAGAATATGCGGGTAAACTTTCTGTCATTATATCTGACGGTATAGAAGCTTCCTGTGAGGATGTACAAAAAGAGAACGCACAAAAACTGATTAATACGATTGGACATACAGCAGACATCTGTAAACAAAAGAAAATGCAAAAAGCATTGCAAAAAAACGGTGCAGTTCTAAATGATTTTTATGATCTTCTGCAGAAAAATGGACAATGCCCAAAATGCGGTATATTCCCCGCATCTGCACCACAAGAAGAAAAAACATCAGATGAAAGAGACTGTCCAAACTGCAGTAAACTGATAGAAATTGGAGGGAACCTGCTTAAAGTTTCACGAATTCAGATAAACAGCAGTTCACTCCAGCATTTTGGAAAAATGATAAAAGTATTTAGAGACAGTAAAGAATTCGGTTATGTTATTAATAATTATGAAGCAGGAAAACCCGTTCTTTATTTACCTTATACTGCACCGTTTGCAAATAAAGAAAAAGGCGAATTGAATACGTTCGAAGATATTGCGGGAAAGTCTAATGGTATAAAGAAACTGGCAATGTTCAAAGCAGATATTGATAACTTGGGCTTACTTTTTTCATCATCTTTGGGGAAGAGAATGTCCTTTTCACGATATTCAGATATGAGTCATTTGTTTCATTACTTCTTTTCTGCATATTTTGAATGGTTTGTCCGGACCAAAAAAGATCATAACGGGAATTCTTATTCTGATACAATCTACACTGTTTTTTCAGGCGGTGATGATTTATGTATTCTAGGAGCATGGGATTCTGTTATGTTTTTTGCTTGTGATTTTCAAAAAGAACTATGTAAATTGGTAAACAATAATCCTTCTATAACAATTTCCGGCGGTATAACTCTTGCAAATTCTAATATACCGGTAAAAAACATGGCTACTGGAGCAGAAGATGCTCTAGATAACTCAAAATATTTTACTTCATCAACAGTTCCGGCAGAAGGACCTTTGAAAAATGCTGTTACAGTATTTGGAACAACAGTTTCCTGGGCTGATTATGAAAAGGCTCTGAAAGACGGTAAACAGATATCTCAATACATGGAGATAAATGAAAAATCATCAAGTGAAGGACTAAGCACGAGCGTTGTGTATAAAATGATAGACTTTGCAAATAGAGCGCAGAAAGTTAAGGACAAAGGAAATATCAGTGATTTACTTAAAAGCGGGACATGGAACAGTAACTTCCGGTACATTACAGCAAGAAATATAAAAGATACTCAGATAAGAGAATGGTTTTTAAAGTTTGGTTCATCTCAGGATGAAATGATTAATTCACGCATAGCCGTAAGTTATGCTTTATATAGAAAAAGAAATTCCAAAGGAGGAAGTGAAAATGGCATATAACAACCAGTATAACAACAATGGTGAGTATCAAAACAGAAACGGGGGACAGAGAGAAAGCAAAGCCTCTGTTCTTGAGCCTGTAATAATTACAAGTTTCTATAAAGATGATCATAAGACTATTGATCCGGAATTATTTGACAGCAAGGCTAAAGAAGTTGCAAAATCTTTTATTGGAAACGATGATAGAGGTTATCCTATTGGAGTAAGTTCAAGTCAGCTGAGACGGTTATTTGATGAAGTAAAACGTTTTGAGCAAATACTCCTTCTCTCGACAGATCAATGGGATAAACAACTGCCCTATATTAAAATGATAAAATCAAAAGTTGCTTATAGTGTCGCACGTGCAGCAGCAAAAAAAGATTCTGATAAAGCGGTATATAAAAACTTGGAAAAGTTTATTTCATCTTCAATAGATCAGATAAAAAAAGAACAAGACTATCATGTTTTTGTTTCTTTATTCGAAGCAGCTTACGGGTTTTATTATGAATTAGCCCCTAAAAATTGTAAATAAACAAAGGAGAAAGAGAACTATGAAACAGAATACACTTAAGAAAATAACAGGAAAAATTATTGTAAAAACAGGATTACATATTGGAGCGGGCAATGACAAAGTTGAGATAGGAGGAATGGATAATCCTATTATTAGAAATCCGCTCACACGTGAACCTTATATTCCAGGCTCATCTCTTAAAGGAAAAATGAGGTCTCTCACTGAATGGAAAAATGGAGTACTTTCAAAAAGCAGGGGAAATCCTTGTTCCTGCGGTGAAGCATTATGTCCAATCTGCCGTGTATTTGGAAGTGCTAACAAATCCGGAAAAGGAGATGACGCT
>CAZXQE010000107.1:0-2487 GCA_964643015.1 uncultured Gammaproteobacteria bacterium | reverse complement strand
CGCGACACGCCCGATCATGACATTGGTCTTGTCAAGGGTTCTCGGTGTTGCGTCAGCCATTGTAATACTCCTTAATTTGAGTCAATAATAAAACTGATGGTAAATGTCATTGCCACAATCTCGCCAATATAATTGCACTGAAAGTTTGGCCACAACTGATCATCGATATTTGAGACGCCCTCCGGCAGCAGCACGCCACGCAGCGCGCGGATAGCCGTCTGTGCTTTGCCCATCTTGGTCGCATAATATCCCTTGCGGCTGCCAAGGGCGAACTCTATTTCAAGCGTTAGCCTGGCCAGTGAATCGCTGCCCAGATCGCTTTGCTCTTGACTGACGAACCGGATAGTAAATCCATCCTGCATAGCCGCTTCCGGGAGTTTGCCCACCTCGAGATCATACCAGTCTTGCGGCTCCCAAAACCTGAAATTTGCCGCCCTGATTGATGCGCGCAGCGTGTCATGTATCAATGTAAAATTCATCGCCCAAACCTCGGCGCATAGGTATAGGACATTTCTGCGCTCTCTGCTGTTTGACTTGCGTCGTCATCGATGTAATATTGCAGCGGGATGCTTTTGGCGTGGGTGATATAGTACCCCGCTTCGTCGTACAGCCTGTTGTCCATCAATATCCAACCCACCACCATATTTTTAAGCCGGTTGGCCAAATTACCCTCTTTCGGGTAATCGCGGATCGTAGCCAATAGCGTGTCAAGCTCTGCGTTGGTATGGCTCGGGAAGTTTACCCGTTCTGCGGCTTTTATCAGTCCGTATAATTCCCGTTTTTGGTTGAGCACAATATCATCAAAATCGTATTCGCCGTCTTTCAGGTATTGCGTGATATTAGGCTTAACCGTCTGCAGGTCAGATGTGCCGATGGATATATTCGGCAAAACGTCATCCGGATCCCCTGCGGCCCCGGACGTGGACAGCTCAAGCACGACATTAAGATCGGTGATGGTGTTCTCAAGCACGCCATAGCAAATAACATTAAGATAGGCATTCGCCCCGAGAGTATATGCCGGGCTTGCTGTCTTGTATTTCGTGTCCTCGTCGGCGGCCGATATAATTATGCTTTCAAGCTGCGTTGCGCCGCTCATAACATCGACCATAACAGAGTCACCAACACTTGCCGCCGACCATGTGACCGTAACCGAGTTTATCGTATAGCCACGCGGCAAAAGATAGCCGTCCGGGGTGGAGACCCCGGACGACATCTTGAGGTTTTCAGCTGATGCATATCCAGGAACAGATAGCGCCCCAGGATAGCCGAAGTGATAATTAACGATGGACATTATTCAGTCTCAGCCTTTGTCCGGGTGCGACGCTGCGGAGCTTCGTCTCCGGCCGGGTTCTCGTCCAACAGCTCGGGGTTTTCTACCATCCTGCCGTCAACGGTGCGATACGTCTGTCCGTATTTAGACCCCTTGCCGTATTTCTGCAGCGCCCAAACCGCAAACCCGGCGCTGTACTGGTGCCATCCGGCTTCAATGGTAATGATCTCGCCGGCAAATTCAACCGGGAACGATTCAGGCGAATAGATGCCGATAGTGTTTGCGCTGCCTACCAGCTTGTCGATTTCTGCCTGGCGCTGCGCCGGCTTCATGTTGGCGTAGTAGTCATCCATCTCTTTGGATTCCACCATGCCGAAAAGCTGGAAATACTTTCCCATGACTTTGGGCCTTCCTTTTTTGGGTTAATCGAAGTCGATCACATAGTTTGTCGCGGCCACGTACTCAACGTCTACCGTGGTAGCGTCCAGGTCTGTGGTGGTGGCGTCGAATAGCGCTCCGTCTGCATGGACGATAATGTATCCGAGGTCAACGTTTGCGGCCGGGCACGCCGGCAGCGCAGCGATGGCCAGCGCGCGGGTGGCGTAGGTCGATGCGCTCATGGTAATGGTCACGGTCCCGTTGGCAACAATCGAAATACGGTAGGTCGCCCATTTGTCTTTTGCAACGTCGTGATCTGTCGCGGTGAATGCTTTTTCTTGCGCATTGGCTGCAAAATAAACACCATTGATCCAGCCAGTGACCGCGCCAACCTTGAGCGCCTTCTTGGAGCTGGTGCCGATAGAAAGGGTGGTTTCGGAGGTAAGAACTTCATCGCCCCGGAGAACGCCGCAAACAGCATCAAGCAGGTTGCCCATGCTGATCTTTTTGGCAACAGGGGCAAGATTGTTGATTCTGGTCTTGTAGCTCATTTTGGAATCTCCTTAAAGCCGGGGAGGGCTTGGGCGCCCTCCCCACAGGGTGAGTTGCTATCGATCTACTGCACGTCCACCAGGCCGGCCTGCTGCCAGGGGTTCTTGCAAACGAGCTGGACGTAGGCGACGACGATGAAAGTGCTGTCGTCGGTGCCGGCATAGTACGGCTCGACCTTGAACGGACCCTGGATCTGTCGGCCATAGCTGTCAAGCGAAACCTGCGGCAGAAAATAGGCGGCCCAATCGCCCTTCTTGATGAAGCACATCGAGTTGGTTTCGAAGCCG
>CAZXQE010000106.1:0-2536 GCA_964643015.1 uncultured Gammaproteobacteria bacterium | reverse complement strand
ATCATCACCCCGGAGATCCTCCTCGACCTCATCCACCACCTCACCACCTTGTACGGCAGCGACTCGCTGCTCACCCGCCTGGTCGACGAGCGGCAGATCTGGCTGGTGCCGATGCTCAATCCCGACGGCCACGTCCGCGTCGAGAACGGCGATATCTGGTGGCGCAAGAACTGCCGGCCCAACGCGGACGGTTCCACCGGCGTCGACCTCAACCGCAATTTCGGCTACATGTGGGGCTATGACGACTATGGCTCCTCGCCCCGGCCGGTCTCGGAGACCTACCGCGGCAGCGCCCCCTTTTCCGAGCCCGAGACCGCCGCCCTGCGCGATTTCGCCGCCGCCCACCGCTTCGCCGCCGTGGTCAACTATCACAGCTACGCCCGCGCCGTCCTCCTGCCCTGGGGCTATATGTACGGCAACACCCCCCATCACCAGGTCTTTCTCGAGCTCGGCCGCAGCCTCAGTGCCGCCAGCGGCTACGAATACGGCAACTGGGCGATGGGACTGCTCTACGGCACCAACGGCGACGCCGACGACTATTTTTACGGCGCCAGCCGGGAGGCCCGCCCCTGCTTCAGCGTCACCATCGAGGTCGGCACCTCCTTTCATCCGCCCGAGGAGGAGATGAGCCAGCTCATCGCCGAGAACCGCCCCGCCAGCCTCTACATCGCATATATCGCGGACAAGCTGGCCGGAAATCCCTGGCTGATCGTCCCGGCCGACAGCGCCGGATCCGCGCTAACCACAGCCGTCGCCGCGGCGGATGAGCCGGAGCAGCAGCCAAAGGCCTTCGCCCTGCTGCGCAGCTATCCCAATCCTTTCAACGCCGCCACCACCATCAGCTTTACGCTGACGGAGGCCGCAGCCATCCGCCTCACCCTCCTCGACGCCCTCGGACGGCCGCTGCGCACGCTGCTGCAGGGCTTTTACCAGGCCGGCGAGCACCGGCTCCGGCTCGACGCAGGCGGACTGCCGAGCGGGCTCTATTTCTGCCGGCTCGAGAGCAGCGTTTCCTTCGCTCAGGTTGATGCGGCGGCAGCCGGCGGGAGGGGCGCCCCGGCCTCCACGCAGGCCGGTCCGCGCCAGTCCGCCCTGCTCAGGATCCTCCTGCTCCGCTAAATTCCCCTTGAAAAAGTGCCTGAAATTCGCTACACTCTATTCTAACCGGAGCAAGGGGTACGCATGCAGAAGAAAACGCACTTGATCAACGTCCTGCCCGAAAACCTGATCAACAAGATCGCCGCCGGGGAGGTCATCGACCGCCCGGCCTCGGTCGTCAAGGAACTGGTCGAGAACAGCATCGACGCCGGCGCCAGCCAGATCACCCTGATCATCAAGCAGGGGGGCAGCCAGCTCATCCAGGTCAACGACAACGGCAGCGGCATGAGTGAGCAGGACGCGATCCTCTCGCTGCAGCGCCACGCCACCTCCAAGATCCACACCTACGCCGACATTGAAAAGATTCTCACCCTCGGCTTTCGCGGCGAGGCCCTCGCCAGCATCGCCGCGGTCTCGCGGCTCGAGCTGCGCACCGTGCCCAAAGGGTCGATCGAGGGGACGGCCATCCTGGTCGAGGGCGGCGTGGTGCAAAAGGTGGAGGGCTCCGGCGGCAATCCCGGCACCTCGATCGCGGTCAAGAACCTCTTTTTCAACACCCCGGCCCGGCGCAAATTCCTGCGCGCGGAGGGCACCGAGTACCGCTCGATCCTGGCGATGATGAACCACTTCACCCTCGCCTTTCCCGACATCGGCTTTCACGTCGTCAACGATGACGCCGACGTCTATCGCCTCGCCCCGGCGCCCCTCGCCGGCCGCATCGCCGAGGTGCTCGGATCGCGCGTGCGCAACAACCTGGTCCGGGTCGAGGACGAAACCACCCTCATGACCATCAGCGGCTATATCGGCAACTATGACGTCATGCGCAAGTCGCGCAACGACCAGTACCTCTTTCTCAACCGCCGCTTCATCAATGACCGCACTCTAAGTTACGCGGCCACCCAGGCCTTCGGCGAGACCATCCCCAAGGGGCACTATCCCCTCTTCATCCTCTTTCTTGACATCGACCCCGAGCGCGTCGACGTCAACGTCCATCCGACCAAGAACGAGGTCAAGTTCGCCGACTCCCGCCTGGTCTTCGACCTGCTGCGCAGCGCGGTCAAGCGCGCCCTGCGCACCGACCATATCATCCCGGAGATCCAGCAGTTCTATCCGCCGCGCTGGGGCGCCGGCGGCCAGCCCGGCAGCCGCAGTGACGGCCTGCCCGTCAGCCCGGGCGACCTGGTCCGGCCTGACGATCAGGGCTCTTTCGACTGGGAGAGCGGCGAACCGGTCTTTCCCCCGCCCGGGCTCTTTCCGGGCGGCTATCCCGGCGGCGCGCCCTGGACAATACCCTCCGGCTCCGCGCCCGCCGGTGAGGCCGATACGGGCGGAGCGGATTTTGGCGGCTTCAGTCAAGGCGGTTCGAGTGCCGGCGGAACGGGCGCAGGGGAGCCTGCAGGCGAGCCTGCCGGTGAGGCCTCCGGTGAAACCGCCACCG
>CAZXQE010000105.1:0-2545 GCA_964643015.1 uncultured Gammaproteobacteria bacterium | reverse complement strand
AAGGGCTCGGGAAGTGCAAAGCTTGTCGAGGACGATTTTATTAATCAAATATTTATTGCTTCCACCCATGACTATATAATGTTTATAACAAACGAAGGTAAAGCGTTCTGGATTAAGGTTCATGAAATTCCTGAGGCAAACAGAACTTCCCGTGGGGCTCATATAAAGGGGCTTCTTCAGATGTCTCCGAATGAAGAAATAACAACAGTTGTTTCTCTCAAAGAATTTTCAGAAGATCAGTTCCTTTTTATGGCAACAGCTGCCGGAGTTGTTAAAAAAGTAAGAACAGTAGAATTCCAAAACGCCAAAACAAGGGGTATTATAGCAATTCGTCTTGATGAAGGCGATAAACTTGTTTCTGCTATTTTAAGCAGCGGAAAAGATGAATTGGTTCTAATTACAAGAAGAGGGCAGGCTCTCCGTGTAGCAGAAGATGAAGTACGTGCAATGGGAAGATCTTCCCGGGGTGTAACCGGCATAAGATTGTCTCAAGGCGATGAACTTGCTGCGGCCATACATGTAGAGGAAGAGTCTAAGATGCTGGTTCTCTCAGAATCAGGCTACGGTAAGAGGGTTGAATTTTCCGAATTTACTCCTCACGGAAGGGGAACCGGCGGACAGCGGGTTTACAAGGTTAATGAAAAAACCGGTGAAGTAGTAGGCGCTATAACTGTTGCAGACTGCGATGAAGTTGTTGTTATAACCAGTCAGGGAAAAACTCTCAGACTGCATGCAAAAAAAATTACAACACAGGGCAGGGGAGCGGGCGGAATATGCGTGTTCAATATAGAAAAGCCGGATATGGTTATCGGCGTTGACAAAGTCGCAAACGAAGAAGATGATAAAGATAAGAATGCCTGTGATGACCCGATAATAGAAGATGATTCCAGTTCACTTGACAATAATTCAGCAGAACCGGATGACGCTGGAATAGAGGAAGTACAGGATAATAATTCAACAGATGATGTATCTGAAGAATAGTTATTTATATACAGTATAAATAATTAACTGATATGTTTCACGTGAAACACAGAAAGACTGTTGCCATTATTGACAGCAGTCTTTTTTTTAATGAAAGAATAATCAGGACGACTGAAGTATTGATAAGAGGGATCAAATTCTTAAATGTTTCACGTGAAACACTGATATTGTATTTCGGGAACAGTTTGGTTTATAGTAATTAAGTAATAAAAGAGAAAAGAAATTTTGGAGGAATATATGGCAACGATTTATGAAGAGTCATTGGCAAAACATGCAGAATGGAAGGGAAAGATGGAAACCCGTCTTAAAATGCCTTTGGAGAATAAAAGGGATCTTTCCTTGGCATATACACCCGGTGTTGCAGAACCCTGCAATGTAATAGCTAAGGATAAAGAAGCAGTGTATAAATACACAGCAAAGGGAAACCTTGTTGCAGTTGTCACAGATGGAACTGCTGTTCTTGGTCTCGGTGATATTGGTCCTGAAGCAGGGCTTCCAGTCATGGAAGGAAAAGCCGCTTTGTTTAAGCAGTTCGGAGGTGTCGATGCAATTCCCATTTGTCTTGATACTAAGGATCCGGAAGAAATAATAAAGATCTGCAAGGCCATAGCTCCGGGATTTGGAGGAATTAATCTTGAAGATATTTCTGCTCCCCGCTGCGTTCAGATTGAAAGAACATTAATAAAAGAGCTTGATATTCCTGTTTTTCATGATGATCAGCATGGTACAGCGATTGTTGTTACTGCCGCGCTCATCAATGCCCTTAAATTGGTTAATAAAAAGGCAGAAGATCTAACTGTGACCGTCAGCGGTTTAGGTGCTGCCGGAAGTTCTATAATAAGGATGATTCATTCTTTAGGTGTTAGAAACATTTACGGTTTTAACAGCAAGGGCATTGTTTTACGGGAAGATAACGAGAAATATTCTTTCTTACTTAAAGAATTGACGGAAATAACAAATCTTGATAATAAACGTCTTACTTTGGCTCAAGCTATGGCAGAATCTGATGTTTTTATTGGTGTTTCTGCCCCAAAGCTTTTAAGTAAGGAAATGGTTTCTTCTATGAAAAAAGATTCTATTGTCTTTGCAATGGCTAATCCTGAGCCGGAAATTCCCTATGATGAGGCAATATCAGCTGGTGCTAAGGTTGTAGGAACAGGAAGATCAGATTATCCGAATCAGATAAACAATGTACTCGGATTTCCATACATTTTCCGAGGTGCTCTTGATGTAAGGGCCAGAAGTATAAACGAGGAAATGAAGATAGCTGCCGTAAAAGCAATTGCAGAACTAACAAAAAAACCTGTTCCCGATGTTGTTAATGCGGCCTACAACCTTAAAAAACTGAGTTTCGGACGTGATTACATCATTCCTAAACCCCTGGATCCACGACTACTCACAACCGTTGCTCCTGCTGTAGCGAAAGCCGATCTCCAGTGCGACCTGGTACCATGCGACTTTCCCACTTTCGATGTATCCGCGCGTTTCGACAACCTCAAACCAATCGAGATGATCAAGCGATTGAGCCGCCGTCGCGACTGCGTTCTCGATCGCATCCTCGATG
>CAZXQE010000104.1:0-2550 GCA_964643015.1 uncultured Gammaproteobacteria bacterium | reverse complement strand
CCGCCAATTTAATATAAAACACCAGATTAATCTGGTGTTTTATATTAACTAGCGAACCAGACTTGACTGGCTATCCGCCAAGTCTTTGACTAGAGGAATTATTACTTGCTTTTGATAATAGTTATCAACTTGATTAATTACCGGAAACATCAAAGCCGGGACGAATAATTCATAATTTTCATTAGTTTCAGCATTATACTGATAAATCTTGGTTAGTATTTTCTTGGGACTGCCCAAAATCACTTCAATTTCCTTGGCTCCATCCACTTCATAGCCATCCTGAACTGCTTTAGCTAAAGCAGTTTTTATTTTTTGACTATCACTCTCTAATTCATAGTTAGATTTTTCCAGATTAATCGAAAAATTACCACTAGCATTTACTACTACTAGGCGGCGTAGATCAACTTCAAAAGTTAGCCCATCAATAGAACCATCATTACTATAAACAAACTGTTTATCAACAATTAAAGGAAAAACTATTGTTGCTGATTCGGGGCCATAATCACTGCGGCCGGATTGATAATCAGCAATTGCCATTTTTGAAGCTTCAATCATTTGCGGCTGACCATAAAGATTTAAATCAAGTTTATATTGTTTAGCAAAATCCTGAGCAACCTTTATAATTTTATCTCGATCAGGCAATTCTTCTTTTTTAATTGTCTCACTAGCTTGCGACCACTTTTCCCAATTCTGATAAATTGAAAAACTATTGTTTTCCAAATTTACTGAAAAAACATAACCATTTGGTCGATCTTCTTTAAGCGATAAGCTATCAAGCTTGGTATTGGCAAACTTTTTTAAATCAATAAATCCAAAACTCAACTTCTGAATTTGCTTAGCTAATTGTTGGCCTGATTGGTTGTGCTTATTCTTCCGATATACTGCTCCCTGACTATCCGACAGCTTAATTTCATCGCCTTGATAAATCATTTTATATTTTATTGGATTATCCGGAATCATCATTTTTTGATCAACTGCCAAACCTTTTGATACACCCATCGGTGGTATAGTATTGACTGACACCCCTCTAGCCGCAGATACATTGCTAGTATTATTTATTAACATTTCTTTTTGATTATCGTTGCCAATCTTACCAAAATAGTTATCTGATAAACTATTAACATAAATTTGGCTAGACAATAGTCCTTTGTTAGAAAAATAATTATTGTTTAAAACAATCACGAGTAGCAAAACACTAGCACTAGTCAAAGCCATTACTGGCCAAATAAACTTTTTTACCACCAATTGAGGCTGTTCACTTATTTTATCCATTAATCGACTCCTTAGTTCATTAAAAAAATCAGGACTAATTTCAGCTTGTGGCCTTTCTTTTAGCATCAAGGCAACTACTTGTCTAATCTCAATCGATCTATTTTTTAGTTCTGGCTCAATCATGAACAATTCTTCTAGTATCTGTTCAATTTTTTCCATATATCTTTAATTTAAAATTATTAAACCAATCACTAAGGCTATAAAATCTTTCTCTGGTAAATAACTGCGCAGAGTTTTTAAAGATCTTAAACAAGTCATTTTAACTGAAGCCTCACTTTGTTCAAGTAGCTCAGCAATTTCTTTATAGCTAAGTTCATCCCAAAGTCTCATCATTACAATTTGCCTCTGTCGAGCTGACAAATACCCCATAGCGGTCTTTATTTTTTCTACAGACTGGCGATTGGCAACATCAACCAAATGATTAATCGGACCAGCTAAATCAAAAACGGTTTCAATATCAGTTGTTTCTTTTTTAGTCCGATAATAATCAATCACCAGGTTACGAGCAATCATAAAAATCCAGGCACCGGAAACCATTTCTCGGCCTGGCCATTTTTTAAGGGCCTTAATAAATATTTCGCTAGTTAAGTCTTCAGCTGTTTCCCGCGATAAAACTCTCCGGTAAACAAAACCATAAACTTTTTTAAAATATTGATCATAATATTCCAAAAAACCAGACTGCTCCCTTTCCATAATTTTCGAAAATTATTTTTGTTTTATAGCTATATAAATTATAACGAAAAATTACTAAAAAAGTAACACTAATAAGCTTTTTACCAAAACTTTGCCAGCTACCTTGCATTAAAAGGTAGCTTGTGCTATACTATTTTTGTTAATCAAAAAATTATGGAAAAAAACGATTTTCAAAAGATTCTTGACAACGCTGAAGCTCAAATGCGCAAAGGTGTTTTAGAATTTGCCATTCTTTTAGTTATCGCCCGCGGCAAAACCTATGCCAATGAAATTATTACTAATTTGCAAAAAGCTCATTTAGCTGTTGTTGAAGGAACTATTTATCCCCTACTATCTAGATTGAAAAATGCTGATTTACTGGAATACACTTGGGAAGAATCAAAAGCCGGGCCACCTCGAAAATATTATTCTATTACTACTCAAGGTAAAAAATTCTTAAGTAGCTATGAAAAACAATGGCATGCCCTTACTAAGTCAATTGATAATTTAAAGAAATAAACCACTTAATTTAAACATATGGATAAGACTACCTCTATTAATCTCGGTGGACTGAACTTTATTATCGAAGAGTCAGCCCACGAAAAA
>CAZXQE010000103.1:0-2577 GCA_964643015.1 uncultured Gammaproteobacteria bacterium | reverse complement strand
CTTTGGCTGCCGCCAATAATTTCACCAACACCTGGTACTAAAAGATCGGTGGCGGCCACAGTTTTGCCGTCATCATTAAGGCGCATGTAAAAAGCCTTGATATCTTTAGGATAATCAGTCAAGAAGACTGGACCCTTAATAACTTCCTCAGTCAAATAGCGCTCGTGTTCAGTTTGTAAATCAATACCCCATTCGACTGGGTATTCAAACTTTTTACCTGATTGTTTTAAAATTTCTACTGCCTCGGTATAGGTCATGCGCTTAAACTCAGAACTAACCAAACTATTCAATCTTTCTAGCAAAGTTGGATCAACAAACTTATTGAAAAACTCCATTTCTTCTGGCAATTCCTTCAAAACATAACTAACCAAATATTTAATCATCTTCTCAGCCAATACCATATCATCTTCCAGATTAGCAAAAGCCATTTCCGGTTCAATCATCCAAAACTCACAAGCATGGCGCGGTGTTGTTGATTTTTCAGCTCTAAAAGTTGGGCCAAAAGTATAAACACGGTTTAAGCCCATAATCATAGTCTCAGCCTCCAGTTGACCACTAACTGTCAGACCAGTTTTACGACCAAAATAGTCCTTGGTATAATCAACTTCACCGGCTTCAGTTTTTGGCAAAGGTTGGCTTAAATCAAAAGAAGTTACGGCAAACATTTCGCCCGCTCCTTCGGCATCACTGCCAGAAATAATTGGGGTATGGATATAAGAAAAACCTTCTTCTTGAAAAAACTTATGAATGGCATAGCTTAAAACTGAGCGCAGACGGAAAACTGCCATAAAAGTATTACTACGAGGCCTCAGGTGAGCAATTTCTCTTAGAAATTCAAAGCTATGGCGCTTTTTTTGCAATGGATAATCAGGTAAAGCAGCATTAATAATAATTATTTTTTCAGCTTTAAGTTCAAAGCTCTGCCCTTCAGCTGGCGATTCAACTAAAGTGCCTTCAATTTTTAGTGATGAACCAATTGGCAATTTTTCAATCTCACTAAAATTATCCAAATTACTTTCAAAAACAACCTGCAGGCTCTTGAAGAAAGTACCGTCATTAAGCTCAATAAAACCAACTTCTTTTGATGAACGAGAAGTTTTAACCCAGCCAGCCACAGTTATTTTTTGACCAAACTGTTGACTAGCCTGCCGATAAAGACTTTTAATAGTAGTGCAAAGCATATAATTATTACAGTAAAATTAGTTTCAGTATAGCCAATGATGCGGTTTTTTACAAGGAAAAACAGGCGCTTTAGCAAATAAAAAAGGAGTCGGTTAAGACTCCTAAAAGTTTATTCAATTCCGTGGACAGCAGCCACATACAATGCGACTGCGTTGGGATCAGATCCCAAGAAAAAGTCTGGATCATTAGAAATTTTTTCCAGATGATCTTTTCTTTTTCCCCGGCCACATTCCAAAAGAATATGGCTATCGATTTTTTTTGGATTAAGTTGAGAGACTTTTAAAATGAACTCACTAATCTTTTCTTTATCACCACCAAAGGCAACAAATAAAGAATAAGGTGTATCATCATCTTCGACCTCAGTTTCCTCAGCCTTTTTATAGCTGATTGTCTGCGTACCAAAGTCTCTTTCATTGATAAATTGGCCAGCAATATTTTCAGCCCAACCAACAGGAGCAGTAATTAAAGACCAGACATCACAGCCCGACCCTTTGGTTCGAGAAACTTTTTTTAAAATTTCAACTTCGCCAGCATTATCCCAATCAATCCAAAAGCCAGGCCAACGCTTAGCACCACAACCCGGTTGGTATTCATGGACAATAACCAATTCTTTGCCAGAATCTGGCACTTCGTCCATTTGTTTTACCAAAATAACATCGTCTTTGATTCCGACGTTTACTTTAGTAATCTCTTGACCATTAATTGATGTAAATAAAATCTGGTAATCATCATAACAAGAACAGGCGTACTGATTCTTATCGTTGAGGATAATTTTATCATTAACTCTATTACCCTCTAATTCTTTAACTTTGTATATTACAGCCATTCTATACCTCCCTCTACTTCAGCATTCATCACTGCTTGTTTTATCTGCCAATCGGAATAATCCATTGCCTCTAATTGGCCATCTTTATAACCAATAACCCAGTCACCATGACGAGAACCAAAAACCCTAACAACAGCCCCAGAATAAAGAACACAAAGCCCCTCATCCCAAGTGCCAACACGACCAGCATCACCAAAAGCACCATGGCCTTTAGCAACACAATTAACCGAACCTTCAATGGTTTCCCAGTAGCCTCGAGCATTGCGAACATAGCCAGAACAAGTATTAATCCTTACCAATACTCGATTTTCCTGATCTTTCGCTTTAGCCAGAGTTACTAGACTTCTTTTTTCAGTCAAAACTATATTAGCCAGTCTGGCCTCTATAATTTTATTATCAATAATTTCAGCTGGATCATGATGATACAGCAAAATTTTTTCAAGATGACGACCGCGTCCTTCTTGCCCTAAAAAGACAACTGGACCAAGTGCCGAGTCATTATTAACCGTCAGTCCTTCGTTGATTTCACCACAATAAAAACTAAATGCCTTCATTTTTTCCTACTTTGA
>CAZXQE010000102.1:0-2618 GCA_964643015.1 uncultured Gammaproteobacteria bacterium | reverse complement strand
GCCGTAATGCTCTCAAAGGTGGTGGGGCTACTCTTACCGCCTTAAGTAAAAACAGAAACGGTACCGCTGGCAAAACCTTTCAAAAAATTGGTACCGCCGCCTCTACCTGGGGTGGCGAGTTAGCTGATGCTCGCAAAAAAGAAAAAGTTAAAGCTCGCCTCAAAACATTAGAAAAACTAGGTCTTGGCGTTGGTGATAATACCATGGAGAAATTTAAAGATGTTGTTGACGATGAAGGCTTTAAAAAAACTGCCAACCTTGGCAAAGGAGCTCTCATTGGTACTGCTGTTGGCTTTGCTACCGCCAATCCTTTAGCTGGCATTGCTGCTGGCATGGCTTTTGGTGGAGCTAGTGGAATAGTTGAAACTACTGGTTTAAATAAAAAAACTGGTCGAACCATCAAACAATTCGTTAATGGCACCAATACACCATTTTATGAAGAAGCTTATAATGACTATGATAAAAATATCCATGCCGCTGGTGACAAATTAATCACTAGTAAAACTGCAGCCAAAACGAAACGCGATGACGAAGAAAAAAAAGCAGCCGAAGACTATAAAAACGGTAACCTTAATAATGAACAATACAAACAAAAACTAACGGAAGCTAAGGATAACTATAAATTTGACCTCCAGGAAGCTAAGCGTGAATATGGTATTGATAAGCAAAATGCCAAAAACGAACTTCATTATAAAGTATTAGAAAAACAAAAAGATCTAACCACTGCCAATGAATTCAAACATGGAGATACTAATGACCCCAATTCTAGAGGCACTGAACAAATATCACGAGACTTTAAAACCACACGTCAAGGGATAATAACCAGCACCACTCTCTCTAACGCAGAAAAAACGGAACAACTAAAAAACTCTGAAAAACAATATAAAGAAGACATTAAAGCTCTCTACCAAAACCCCACCTTTAAAGTCAAGCCAACAGCATCTAGAGTTGCTGGCTATATGGGTGGTGCTGAGTTTTTAAATAACCTGGGGGACAAAATGGAAAATCATCATCCTCTACAGTTAACTTCTGATGCTGCTGGCTCATTCTTAAAAGATGCCGCTGATGCCCAAAAAGCAGTCGAGGATTACGCCCAAAACGGTACTATCACTGCTAAAGATTTTTATGGTGGCACTCGTCGCGGCTTGACTAAATTTCAAGAAAAATTCCTAGGTGAACTAGCTAATCCCAACAACGCCAACAGTGCAGCTGCCCTCGCTAATCTTAAAGCACAAATCGATGACCCCTCCTTTATTCCAGGAAATGATAAAAATCAAAAAACAATGGAAGCAATGCTTAAGGGGATTGCTACCTTTGAGAAAAAGGGTGGCAATGTTGCCCGATTTCAAGATCTTCTTGCTTCGATATCACATAAAAATACAGGCAAGAATTATGATGATATTAAAAATGATGTTAAATTACGTCAAGTTGGTGATGCGGCTATTGCTGGCGATGGTTCCAAATCACTCAAAATTAATTCCTTTGCGGCTGGCAAACATCGTGCCAATGTTATTGGGGTTGATTTCAATAAACTCTCTTCAATTAAAGATTCAATTGATTCTCCTGATTTAACTGCTGGCGCTAATATTGCTCCAGAAAAAATGGCAGCTGTTTCAAAAGAATTAACTGGCTTAATTGATGGCGAACTAGCTGAACTAGGTCAAGTCAATCAAGATTTAATAACCCAGCCCCTATCTGTCTTAGAGCAGAGGATTAATCGATTGAGGAGCTACCGTTCCAACGCCTTCAAGTCTGGCAATCAAAACACTATTACTCGCGCACAAAATACCACTCCCGAACTAGAACAACTCAGTCGAGCTCGTGATTTACGCCAAGCCAAAGAAAAATTAGCTGACCCCAGTAGCTTAAACAATCTCAGCTTAAAAAATACTGGCATTGCCTTAAATAGTGCTAAAGAAAGTCACACCACCAATTTACACGAAGCTTTACATGGCTTTGGTATTGATAATGAAAAGCTAACTGAAAACATTGCTCAAGCCATGGCTCAAGGTTCCTACAAAATTGATGACACTGCTGTTGTTGCTCAAAATATCAAGCAAACCATTAGTCAAAAAAATATCACCCCCGAACAAGTTACAACTGCCGATATTAATGCAGCTATTAGTGGTGTTCAGCCAGCCTCTCCAGTAGAACAAGTTATCGCTAAAGAAAACGGCACAACCATTGTTAACAACATCACTAATAATAATGTTGTCAATAATGTCACCAATAAAATTGGATCAACTAGCGATGCAGCCGAAAACAGAGATGAAACCACTAACAAAGCTCCAGAAAATAGCAACAACCGCAATGGTTTACAAAAAAATAGCGATAAATTAGATAATATCAAAAAAGACACTTTAGAACGTCGTGCCTTTGAAGATCGTCGTTATTTTATGGACAAAAAAGATAATAAACGCCACAAAGACAAAATCAATAAATTCATTCACGATTTTGACAATAAGCAATAACCACTATGCCTAGCGAATCATATTTAATTGAATGTCTAGAAAAGTTCTACGAATTACCCGATATTTTAACCCTAGAACTCAATCATCCACGCTATCTACAAATACTGGACAACATCTCTGACCGCTACGGCCTAGATTTAAGTTTTA
>CAZXQE010000101.1:0-2628 GCA_964643015.1 uncultured Gammaproteobacteria bacterium | reverse complement strand
TTGTTTATATAATAAGTAGAAGTTAAATAATTTTGCCAAATGAAATTCAAATTAGCCGCCAATTTTCAACCAACCGGTGATCAACCAGCAGCTATCAATAAACTAGTTGCTGGCTTGAAACAAGGTTTGCGTGATCAAACTCTTTTAGGCGTTACTGGCAGCGGTAAAACCTTTACGATTGCTAATGTGATTGAGCAAATTCAAAAGCCAACCTTAATTATTTCGCCAAACAAAACCTTGGCTGCCCAACTTTATAAAGAGTTTAAAGCTTTCTTTCCGGAAAATGCGGTTCACTATTTCGTGTCTTATTACGATTACTATCAGCCGGAAGCCTATTTGCCGCCAACTGACACTTATATTGAAAAAGAAGCTACGATTAACGAGGATATTGACCGTTTGCGCCATGCGGCTACTCAAGCTTTAATGACCAGGAATGATGTTATTATTGTGGCGAGTGTTTCTTGCATTTATGGTTTAGGCGAAAAGGTTGATTATCAATCACTAAGTCAGAGATTTGAGCAGGGTCAGGTAATTAATCGTCAAGAAATAATTCGTAAATTGCTAGAAATGCAGTATCAGCGCCAAGATATTGCTTGCCGGCGCGGTCAATTTAGAGTTTCTGGTGATATTATCGATATTTATCTAGCAACTGGCGAAGCAATTATCCGCCTGGATTTATTTGATGATATTATTAATTCAATTTATTTGTGGCCAATTAATCCTGATAAAGAAAAAGGGCGACCAGCTAATCTTCATGATTTACTACCAAGCCAAGCGGAAAAAACTACCGAATTGACTATCTTGCCAGCTAAGCATTTTATGACTCAGCCGGATCGTTTAGCAGTAGCCATGGAAGACATCCGCCAAGAATTAAAGGAACAAGTGGATAAGTTTAGGGAGACTGGACGACTACTCGAGGCGGAAAGACTAGAACGAAAAACTAATTACGACCTGGAAATGCTGGAGCAAGTTGGCTATTGTAATGGTATTGAAAACTATTCCCGTCATTTATCGGGCCGCGAAGCTGGTTCACCACCAGCCACTTTGGTTGATTTTTTTCCGAATGATTTTCTGACCGTAATTGATGAATCACATGTGGCCGTGCCGCAAATCAACGGTATGTTTGCTGGCGATCATGCCCGCAAAGAGGTTTTGATTGAATTTGGCTTTAGACTCCCGAGTGCTATGGATAATCGACCGCTCAACTTTCAAGAGTTTAATAATAAAGTTAATCAGGTTATTTATACTAGCGCCACCCCGAGCCGCTACGAACTCGAACATTCGGGACAAATTGTCGAGCAAATTATTCGACCAACTGGTCTTTTGGATCCAATTATTGAAGTTAGACCAACTCATGGCCAGGTGGCTGATTTAGTTAATGAGTGTCAGCTTAGAGCTGCTCAAGGTGAAAGAGTTTTAATCACCACTCTAACTAAACGAATGTCAGAAGAACTAGCTGACTATTTAACCGAATCAGGCCTTAATACTAGCTATTTACATAGTGACATTGATACTTTGGAAAGAATTGAAATACTTAATGATTTACGTGGTGGCAAATATGATGTCCTCGTTGGTGTTAACCTGTTGCGCGAAGGATTAGATTTACCAGAAGTTTCTTTGATTATTATTTTGGACGCTGATATTTCAGGTTTTCTTCGTAATGAAACGTCACTGGTTCAAACAATTGGCCGAGCTGCTCGCCACATCAAAGGCAAAGTTATTATGTATGCCGATAAAAAAACACCGGCGATGGATTACGCTATTCGCGAAACCGAACGCCGGCGTCAAATTCAGGCTGACTATAATAAAGCCAATAACATTGTTCCTAGAGGAATTGTTAATGCTAATTGGTCTAATCTGAAGTAGTCTTTGAAGCTAGATAACAAATCCGTCTAAGCCCTTGATCTTCAACTAGGGCATAAATAGTTGGTTTTTGGCTATTTTGACTATCGGGGTTAATAACCAATAAACTACTAGTGGCTGTAAAATTCCAACCAGTAGCTTCTAAATCATCAGCAGCACCAAAAGCAATTAACTGGCCATTTTTAGCATTAATAATGGCTGCCTTCTGGCAATTATTGCCACATGACCAGCTAGCTAAATGAAAATAGCCAGCTAAGTTAATGCCAGTTTTATTATAAGAATTAGTGATAGCCCTTTGATCAGCTGGACTTAATGTTTTGTCAGCTAAATCTAGCTTAGCTGGCTCAATTGAGCTTTTTTCAACTAACCAATCGGCTAATAATAAAGGACTAGGGCAAGTAATTTTAGCGATAGCTTCTTTAGTGACTGGGGCAATCTGTGGGGCGTTTTCTGGAATAGAAAATTCGCCTTCAGCCATTGGCGGGGCAACTACCTGATCTTCAATGATATTTGTCTTTCTTTCATTAATAACTTTAACTGCCGCTAAAATACTAGCTAAAAAAAGCGAAGCTAGAACTAACCACAGTAAATATTTTTTCATATATTTAGTTACTGCCTTCTTTGCGGAAAGTTACCGTAAAGACTGGCTCATATTTTTCTTGATATTCATCAACCACAACTACTGGTTCACCTTTAGTTATTTGGTTGATAACAACATCAGCTAGTAACGCTTTATCGTTATTGATTTCATCTTTAATTTCATCA
>CAZXQE010000100.1:0-2650 GCA_964643015.1 uncultured Gammaproteobacteria bacterium | reverse complement strand
CTTCCCGATTGGTCATATGACGATGCAAAAGGAGGACCACTTCACGAACGACTTGGGGATAAGAAAGGAAACCTTAGAGCCGCCATGGATGGATCTCCTCCAGAAACGATTCTGGCACCTCAATCCTTTGAGCAATTCCCTGAGTTATCTGTGCCCTGTATTGCGGGAGAGGACTCTTTGGAGTCTATCCACCTGTGGATAAGGATGCTTTTTTCCTGTCTGGTGGATGCAGACGGATTGGATACAGAAGCCTTCATGAATCCTGAAAAATCGGAAGCGCGCGGAGGATACCCTGAAATGGGAGAGCTGAAAGAGTGTTTTGATTCCCATATGGAAAAGAAGCAGAAGAGCGCCCCAAAAACTCCTATCAATCAAAAGCGCAAGGAGATACTGGCTCAGTGCCTGGCAAAAGCTCAAGAGCCTCCAGGCATCTTCTCGTTGACCGTTCCCACCGGCGGCGGCAAAACTCTGGCCTCGATGGGCTTTGCCTTGGAACACGCTTTGAAACACGGCAAAAAGCGAATCATTGTCGTAATCCCTTATACCAGCATCATCGAGCAGACGGCCGAACAACTGCGCGAGGTTTTTGGAGAAAATACCGTTCTGGAACACCACTGCAATTTAGACCCGGAAAAAGAGACGATTAATTCCAAGGTGGCCACAGAAAACTGGGATGCACCCATCATCGTTACGACAAACATCCAGTTCTTTGAATCGCTCTTCGCTTCGAGGGTTTCTGCTTGTCGTAAAATCCATAATATCGTCAATTCGGTTGTCATCCTGGATGAGGCGCAAACATTGCCTACCGATTTCCTCCAACCCATCGTCTCCGTAATGAAGGGGCTCAATCGGTATTTTCGGACAACCTTTGTTCTTTGCACCGCTACCCAGCCGGTCCTGAATGAGGAGATTAAGTCGGGCCGCGCCTCTCTGAAAGGCTTTGACTTCGTCGAAGAAATCATGAACGATCCGATCTCCTTATATAACCAATTTCAACGAGTCAGCATTTCCAGAGAGCACGGCAATAACATCCCCATGTCCACCCCGGACTCTATTGCCGAGCAAATTGCTCAGTATCCCCAAGTGCTCTGTATCGTCAGCACCCGGAATCTCTGCAAAAAATTATTCGAATTAGTACGCCAGAAATCTCAGGACGACGTGCAAATCCTTCATCTTTCAGCCTTGATGTGTCCCATGCACCGCAGCGACGTCATCGCGAAAATTAAGGAAAAACTGAGAAATAAAGAGGCCGTCAGGGTTATCAGCACTCAAGTAGTAGAGGCAGGCGTAGATATCGATTTCCCTGTCGTCTATCGCGAATTGGCCGGCCTGGACTCCATCGCTCAGGCCGCCGGCAGATGCAATAGAGAAGGGAAGCTTCCCGAAAAAGGGAAAGTGTTTATTTTTAATGCCGGCCCTGTTCCCCAAGGGCAATTTACCAAAGCACGTTATGCCTGCATGGAAACGTTTCGAAACATCACACCTGGAGAAGAACTCTCTCCCGAGAGCTTTAAAAAGTATTTCCGTTTCTTTTTCGCAAGACTCAACAGCTTCGATTCGGAAAACATACAGCGTTTACTTACCCGAAACGCACAGGAAGCCAAAATACAATTCAGAACAGCCGGCTTGAATTTTAAAATGATTGATGACTCAGGCCAACATGCCCTCATTGTACGCTACAAATCACAGGGAGAAAACGAAGTGGATAGTAGCCGGCTTATTGAGGAACTTAAGAAATGCGGACCAAACCGCTCGCTAATGAGAAAACTACAACGCTTTTCAGTCACTCTCTACGATAGAGAGTTCGAATCCCTGAAACAGCAGGGAGCCCTCGAAGAACTTTTCGGAATCTGGGTTCAGGCCCGTGAGGAAATTTATGATCCCGACTGTGGATTAACACCGAAAATCATTTTGGAACAAATTTTTTAACACGAAAGGATAGGAATGGAAAATAGTTATACCAATAAAACATTCTGTCTGGAGGTCACGGGAGATTTCGCCTGTTTCACCCGGCCGGAAATGAAGGTGGAGCGGGTCAGTTACGATGTGATCACACCATCGTCTCTGCGCTCCATCTTCGAAGCCATTCTTTGGAAACCGGCCATCCGGTACATCCCAAAGAAAATTGAAGTGCTGAATCCCATTAAATGGGTTTCGGTGAGAAGAAACGAATTGTCATGCATCGCCAGCACAAGAATCGGTTCACGCGAAAAAGGTGTTTTTATTGAAGAGGACCGCCAACAAAGAGCCGGGCTTTTTCTAAGAGATGTCGCCTATCGCCTCTATGCGGAGCTCGTGTTCGTCCCTCCTCCCGATAGGCCTCCGGTGAAAAAACCGATTCCCGATTGTCTGGCGGATGAATTTGAAAGAAGGGAATTTTGGCCAAAGGATGAAAACCCGGGGAAATACAACGCCATGTTTGAGCGCCGTGCCCGCAAGGGCCAATGCTTTAACCAGCCTTACCTGGGATGCCGCGAATTCAGTTGCAGCTTCCGCTTCATTGAGGATCCGTCGAAAGAAACCAAAAAAACAATCGAGGAAACGCGAGACCTCAGCATCATACTTTACGATATGGATTTCAAATCCAATAACCCGATGTTCTTCCGCGCCAAAATGGAGAGCGGCGTCATCACGATCCCCCAACCTGAAA
>CAZXQE010000099.1:0-2651 GCA_964643015.1 uncultured Gammaproteobacteria bacterium | reverse complement strand
ACTATCTGATGGTGACAAAGCGGCCTTAAAAGAATCTGGCGCTATAAAAAAATCATCAGCCGCCCGAGTAATTGATTGCCAGCCAAAAAAACCGATAATTGCTACCAGTCCCAAAAATATTAATTTTTTGTGGCTTTTAATCATTAGCTTGCTCTAAAATATTTAAAGTTTCCTGGGCTGCTTTTTGCCAACTAAATAATTTAGCTCGAGCTATTCCAGCTTTACTTAAATTATAGCGTAAATCTTGATTATTAACTATCTCTGTTAGTTTCTCAGCTAATTCGTTAGCATTAGTTGGGTCAAAATAAAGACCAGCTTCAGTGGCGACTTCAGGCAGCGACCCTGAATCAGCCGCAATTATTGGTGTCCCAAGAGCCATTGCCTGAACTAACGGCATACCAAAACCTTCATACCAAGAAGGCATCACAAACGCCAAGGCTAAACTAAGTAAAGCCGGAATATCAGCCTCTGGAGTCCAACCCAATTCTTTGACTCTACCCTTTAAAATTGGATCATTTAGTAAATTGGCAACAGCTGCAAACTCTTGGCCACGTTTACCAACTAAAACTAATTTCTCTCGACTCTCTCTATTATCCTGACAATACTGGCGAAAACCATTAAGTAGACCAATAATATTTTTTTTACTTTCCAGTCGGCCAATATATAAAAAATACGGCTGCTTTAAATCATAACGGCTTAAAACTTCTTCATTTGAGGCTATTTTTTCTGGATTATATAAATCTTCGTCATAACCATGATAGACAACTTCAACTGCTTTACTGGCTGAGGCTGGGAAATATTTAATAAGCTCTTGTTTAGTAAACTCGGAGACAACAATTAGTTTATCAGCTCGCCTAACAGCCTGATTAGTTGACCATTTTAAATATTGCCGATCTGACTTTTTATAAAACTGACTATAAGCCATAAAGCCAACATCATGAATAGTATTAACCAATTTAGCTCGAGAAAATAAGGGCAAAACATGAGACGGCACAAACAAAACCTGAGGTGGAAAAAGTAGCATTTCTAAAGTTAACCGGCCCAAAGTCCAAAAACGCTTGAACGGCCAACGCAAAACTTTTAATTTTACATTGCGATACTGTTGGGTTAACTCAATAAACTCTAAATCAAACGGCTGATCACTATACAAAATATATTGATTTCGGCGATCAAGCGCAATCAAACCCTTTATAATATAATAAGCATACCACTCGGTACCGGTTTTTTGCTGGCGGTTGGCGCGAGAGGCATCGATACCAATCAACATATTAGCGAGTTGCGAAAATTGATCGCTTATAACTGTCTAAATTTTCCAAAGCAATACCAGTGCCTTTTACCACACAAGTTTTTGGATCTTCAGCCATAAAAACCGGCACGTCAGTTGTTCGAGAAATTAACTGATCTAGGTTGCGCAGTAGAGAAGTTCCCCCACTCAAAACAATACCTTTTTCCATAATATCAGAAGCGAGCTCTGGCGGCGTTTCGCGTAAAATACTTTTAGCTGCACCAATAATTGCCTCGAGCTCATGCTGGATAGCTTCGGTTACATCGTCGGAAGTAACGGTGATAATTTTAGGTAAACCAGTTAAAATATCGCGTCCCTTAATATCAATCGATAGTTTTTCTGTTAAATAAAGAGCGCTACCAACACCAATCTTAATTTCTTCAGCTGTCCGCTCGCCAATGGCTAGGTTATATTTGCGACGAATATATTCAATAATTGAAAGGTCGATTTTGTTACCACCAACCCTAACCGAAGTCGCTGTCACTACGCCACCCAAAGAAATAACCGCCATTTCCGCTGTTCCGCCACCAATATCAATAATCATATGGCCAGAAGCTGAGCCAACAGCAATATCGGCACCAATCGCGGCGGCAACTGGCTCTTTAATCAAATAAGCAGCCTTAGCTCCTGCTCCCAGGGTCGCATCAATAACAGCGCGGCGTTCAGTCGAAGTAATACCAGCTGGCACTGCGACCATAACTTCTGGACGAAACAAACGAATACCCCCTAGGGCCTTATTGATAAAATAACGAATCATAACCTCGGTGGTATGATAGTCAGCAATAACCCCGTCTTTTAAAGGTTTAACCGCAATAATTGTATCTGGCGTTCGGCCGACCATATCCTTGGCTTCATTACCAACAGCCAAAATTTTCTTATCAGTCATGGAAACAGCCACCACACTCGGTTCGTTGACGACAATGCCTTTTTTTGGCAAGTGAACCAAGGTATACGTCGTTCCCAAATCAATAGCAATACGGTTGATAAACATGTAAGAATTTACTACAAGTAAAACAAAATCAAAAATAGCTTAAAAGCCTAGCTGTAGTATAGCAGATAAGCTTAAAAAATCAATGGAAAAAGCTGGTTTTTGAGGTAAAAGAAAAAGCCAGTCGCGGGTTAGCGCAACTGGCTTAAAAGTTAGAGTTTATTTAATTGCTGCCAGGGCTGGCAAGACAACTGTCTGCCACTGCTCTTGGGAACAATGCATTAGAAACGGAACATTGCAGATTAAACCTGCTTCTGGCGATGAAACAAAGCCAGCTGGTAGAATTTGCTTGAAATCAATACCCTGAACGCCATTTTTCAAGGCGACAGAATATTGTTTTCCAAATAATTTACCAATCGGACCGTCGCTTTTAACGAT
>CAZXQE010000098.1:0-2654 GCA_964643015.1 uncultured Gammaproteobacteria bacterium | reverse complement strand
CAATTAGCCAGAACCAGGCTGAAGATTTTTTACCAGGCAGCCGCAGCATAGGCATATTATAAATCAGCTAAACTAGGCGCAACAACTTTATCTAGCAACTCTTGATTATTTAAAAGATGAGCCGCTCCGCGAACAACACTGCTAACCGGATCATCAACAATATGAACACCAATCTTAGTTGAGCGAGCAATTATTTGATCAAGCCCATAAAGTAAAGCGCTACCACCAGCTAGCATTATTCCTCTTTCATAAATATCAGCCACTAATTCTGGCGGCGTAACCTCGAGTGTCGCTTTAATATTATCAATAATTTGACTAATCGGCCGAGCAATAGCTTCACGAACATGTTCATCACTAATAATAATTTCCTTAGGTAGACCATTGATTAAATCTCGACCCCTAATTGGCATTGTTATTGGCTCGGTTCGTGGTAAAGCTGAGCCGATTTTAATTTTTATTTCTTCGGCCAATTGCTCACCAATCAAGAGACTAAACTCTTCTCGAATATATTGAATTATTTCATTATCAAAAGTATTACCAGCTAAACGCAAAGTTTTCCAGGCCACACAACCACCCAAAGCCAAAACAGCAATCTCAGTTGTTCCACCACCAATATCAACCAGTAAAGTCGCCGTCGCCTCCATAACCGGCAAACCAGCTCCAATAGCTGACAGCATTGGTTCTTCGACTAAGAAAACTTGTCTGGCTCCAGCTGATTTGGCCGCATCTTCAACCGCCTTTTTTTCTACTTCAGTAATATCTAAAGGAATACCAATGACTACAGCTGGTTTAGGAGTAAGAAAAAAATTATTTTCCTGTGTTTGATCAATAAAATATTTTAACAATTTTTCAGTTACTTCAAAATCAGAAACTACGCCATCAACTAAAGGCTTAACAATTTCAATGTGTCCCGGATTTTTACCAATCATGGCCTTAGCAGCTGAACCAACCGCCAAAATCTGGTCAGTTTTTTTATTAACCGCCACAATTGTCGGCTCATTCAAAAACAAACCACTCTGTGGTTCACTCAGCATGGTCTTGCAGGTACCAAGATCAATTGCTAAATTACGAACTAATTTTTGTCGAAAAGACTCAAACATTTAGTTATCACCAAAATAAGCGCGCACTTGGCTTAAAGCAATTAAACGACCGTCCTTATCTTGACGACGCTTAATTTCAAAACTAGCTTTTTCTAAAGTCTTATCACTAATTACCAAACGATAAGGACAACCAATTAAATCAGCATCGGCAAATTTCGCCCCAGCTGGTAAATGACGACGTTCATCCCAAAGGACTTCCATACCTAATTGTAATAATAAATCATACAACTTTTGAGCTTCCCGGTGTCCTTTTTCGTCAGTTGTTAAATCAATCAAGTGAGCTTTAAATGGTGCCACTTCTTTAGGCCAAATAATGCCTCGATCGTCATGATTAATTTCAACAATCGTGCCCATCAAACGAGTAACTCCCAGGCCATAACAACCCATCAAAACCGGCTTCTTTTCTCCTTCAGCATCAGTGACTTGTAAATCAAAGGCTTTACTAAAACGACTGCCTAGCTTAAAGATGTTGCCAACCTCAATCGCTTTCTTTTCTACTAAATCTTGACGGCCACAATTGGGACAAACTGATTGTTCATTAATAATTTCTTTATTAATCGCCAAATTACAGTCTTCGCAAATATAAATAATATCTTCTCCAGCCTCAGTCACTGTCTGAAACTCATGAGAATACTGCGAAAAAGCCCCACCAGAGGCAAATGTGAGGTAAGTCTGATCAATCAACCCACAACGCTTAAAAATCTGAAAATAAGCCTTTTGAGCCTGTAAATAATAAGCATTAAGATCTTCCTGATCTAGATGGAAAGAATAAAGATCTTTCATGATAAACTCACGACCACGCAGCAAGCCTGACTTGGCTCGAAGTTCATTCCGAAATTTAGTTTGAATCTGATAAGCACCAACCGGTAAATCACGATAAGACTTAATAAACTTTTTCAATAACGGTGTAATTAACTCTTCATGAGTTGGCGCTAAAACATAAGGCTTCTTGTCAGCCCCAGCTGTTCTAAATAAAACATCGAAAGTATCCAGACGACCAGTCTGTTTCCAGGGCTCCTCAGTAGTTAAACTTGGCAGCAATACTTCCTGAGCCCCCAAAACTGCCATTTCCTGACGGATAATTCCCTGAATCTTTTGCACCACTCTTAAACCCAACGGCAAATAAGTATAAATACCAGCGGCAGTTTTATCAATAAAACCAGCACGCATTAAAGTTTGAGCATTAAAACTCTGCTCATCCTTTGGTAATTCCTTGAGGCTGTGAGTAAAAAGTTGGCTTTGGCGCATAAAGATAAAAATAACTACTTAACTAAAAACAACCCCCTCCTTTTTTTCAATAAAAACTAAGCTTGACGAGATCGACGATTGTGCCAATTATTCCAAACGACCAATAACGGTGAAGCGACAAAAACTGAACTGTAAGCACCAAAGAAAACACCAATCAACAAAGCTAAAGCAAAATTACGAATTGATACACCACCAAAGACAACGATAGCAATCAAAGTCAACATAGTGGTTAAAGAAGTATAAATTGAGCGAGCTAGAGTTTGGTTTAAGCTAACATTAACTGTCTCAGCAAAACTCAAACGAGTT
>CAZXQE010000097.1:0-2656 GCA_964643015.1 uncultured Gammaproteobacteria bacterium | reverse complement strand
AAAACAAACAATTGCATCATCTTGAAGATGAATCTTTTTCCATTAATATGATCAGTGGTCATGGGAAATGGAATTGACTCCATCCAAGACATGAACAAAAACAAGAAAAAATCATCCATTTTTTGCTTTACAAGCAAAACGCAGGCTTTTATCAAGTGCTTAAAAAGATAAAGCCTAACTATTATTTCCCTTTTCATTTTTTCCTCCTTTTCTATTTAATGTACTATTTAGCTTTCTTTTACCATTATTTAGTGATTAAGTCAAGAAAACAAAACAGCTGGCCCGCACCAGCTGTTTTGTTTATTTAAATTGATAAGAGGATAAATTATTGAGTGACCTCAGTTGTCGTTTTTCCCAGTCTTAAACCAAGACCCATTCCCCGTTCATGACCGCCACGGCCCAGATCTTCAATACCTAATTCTTTATCAATCGCCATGGCTTGCTCGCGCAATTTTTGAGCTTCAGTGTAACGGCTAAAATTATCAGCTGTAATCTTGGTTAAGAGTGGACAATCTTCATCAATTGCCTTTTGCGCTGTTACCCAAGCATTGTAATCGCCAGCCGTAATCGCTGCTCGCACTGCTGTCATTTTGGTTTCCACTTCACTGCGCTTGGCCTCCATAGCGGCCTTTTGTTCAGTTGTTAATTCTGGTCGCCCTTTTCTAGCCATTGCTGACTGATTGTTTTTAACACTAGCAGTAGTACTAGTGTTAGTATTAGCGGCAGCCGAAACAGTACCGGCCGTCAATAAGGCTAAGGATAAAGCCCCTAAACCCAAAATAGCTTTCTTTTTATTTTTCATAGTTTTAAAGATTAATTTTACTAAAGAGGAAATTTCCCCTAAGCAGGCCTGCATTAATTAATACGCAAGCGCTAAAAAAATCTTCAAAACAAATTAATAACTAAACCCGCTACCACTGCAAAAACCGCTAAAGTTATACCGCCAAAGATTAGTAGAGCCTTTAAAATTGGCCAACGGAACAAGAAACCAAACTCTGGTCGATTGGCTCTTTTGGCATAAAGCATAATCTGAGCTAAACCAAATAAAATAGTAGCCATCATTACTAGCCATAGGCTCAAGAACCAGCTCCAAAAACTAGTACCAAAAGCCTTAATTGATTCCATAGTTGATAACTCCACTTCATCAGCTTGGGCTAGTAAATTGAAATTAACCGCTGGGCCAACTAAAGAACCATTGGTTTGGTCAATCGTGGCATAAATCTGATGTTCACCTGGATCTAATTTTGATTCATCAAGACGATAAACAAATTTACCGTCATTATCGGTCACCACTTTGACGGTTACTTGTTTGGGACTGTGAATATATAAAGTAACAATAGTATTAGCTGGCGCCTGACCAGAAATCATTAATTCTTTTTGCAAAACATAAGCATTTGGCGCTGGTGAAATAACCGTCGGTAATGATAAAGGCAAATCGCTATTTTTTTGACTTAAAATAACATAGTTATAATCACGAATAATCTTTTCAACTGTTTTTGTAATTACTGTCGGTTCAGTTTCGGTCGTTTGATTATCTAAATCAGTAGCTGGAGTATCCTTGGAATCAGTTCCAGTCTGACCACTACTAACTTTTTGATAATTAATTGTTTCACTAGCCACCACTGATTCATCATTACTGGCGCTTAGGTATTTAACATAAACCGTCTTATTGCCGTAACCTGCTGATAATTTAAACTTAACCGCTGACTGATATGGCTGCCAATCTTTAACATCACTAAAATCAGGCTTTTCTGAAACCTTAAAATACGAAGCCCCAGTGGCATAGAGTGATAAATCAACCGTTTGCTTGGTAGTTGTTTTGGCTTCATCATTAATAATCAAAGAAACATTAGTTGGTGGCTCAGCTTTAACAAAAACTTTTTCAATCACTTTCAAGAAACCGCCGCCGCCACTGCTACCAGTATTGCTAGTCACGGTGCCAGAACCATTATCAATTGGCGCAACTGGTTTTTGATAAACTTCAACCGTAGCATAAGCTGTCTGACCACCAGCTGAAGCTCGAACTGTTTGTTGATAAACACCAACACTATCCTTGGTCGTTAAAACACCGCTATCATTAATTTGACCAGCAGCTGGATTGGCTACCTCCCAATCAATTTCTAAGTCTGGAATTGGCTCACCAGCAGCATTATAACCAACGGCTGTTAATTGAGTATTGGTTTCGGTTGGTAACAGAGAATAATCTGGTCTAATTACCAAAGCCGCTAATTGATTGTCAGTTACGGAAATAACCTGACTAGCCGAGGTCCAATTGATATCTGGATCTTCATTGGCCACAATCGTATAAGAGCCAGCCCGATGATCATAATAATAAAATGATGCTGTTGATTGGTGCGCGCTAATAGTGACACTGGTAATGGCTTGCTCCCCGGCTGCATCACTGTAAAAAGTACCGGTGCCAGAATTAGTGGCTAAACGAATTACGGTGTCTTGGTCAACTTTTTGCAAATTACCATAAACATCACGGGTAGCTATGGTAATAATATCGGAAACCCTTTCTTTTAAGACACTTTGAATAGGAGTAATAATTGCTAGTTGAGTAATACTACCCGAAGTAATTTCAATGGCCTGCTCAGCGTCAACCCAACCAATTGATGGGAATTCAGCGGCTTTCAGTAAAAAATTACCCTGAACA
>CAZXQE010000096.1:0-2664 GCA_964643015.1 uncultured Gammaproteobacteria bacterium | reverse complement strand
TATTTTTTGTTCCTAATGCCTTTACGCCAAATAGTAATGATATAAACTCATATTTTGGACCTATAGGTGAAAATTTAACATTTGCTTCATACCTATTAATAGTATTGGATTCAAATGGAGTTAAAGTATTTGAATCAGATAAACCTGAGTTTATGTGGAATGGAAAAATAAATAATGTTGGAGACGATGCAAAACCAGGCGTTTATTTATGGGAAATAAAAACTTTAGATAATTTAGGAAATTATCAAAATAAAAAAGGAAGAGTAAATTTGATTAGAAATTAAAAACAAGCAATATGAAAAAGTTATTTTTATTATTTGTAGGAGTTTTAACATATATGTTTTTGTTTTCACAAGAAAAAAAATTAGAATTTGTTGATTATAAAGACAAAGGAGATGGATATACCGTCTATTTTAATGTTGCCAATTTAGAAAGTGAAGAACAAGCTCAATTAATTTTAAAAGATTTATTGGATGAAGATGGAATAAGTTGGGGAAGGTATTTTAAATCTGGCGACAATAGAGATAGATTTCAATTAAATATTGACAGTCGAATTACTGCTAACTATATTCAAAATATTTTATTAACGCATAATGTTGATTACGACTACTCAAATGTAAGTGTGAATGGTGTAATATTAAATCCACCCGACAAGCCTGTGGCTATTGAAGCTATGGGGAGTCCAGAAAGGAAATTAGCTGATGATTTTCCTGTTTTTGAAAGAACCGAAAATACCGAGCAAGATATTGAAAATTACAGAGCTAAAAAAGACAAATGGATAGAAGAAAATCCTGAAAAATATAATCAAGAGTTAAAAGAATTAGAAGAAAAAAATAAGTGGAGAGAAAACAATTAAGTATAAATTTAAGCCTAATATAATAATCATGAAACAAAAACTTTTATATATTACAATAAGTTTAGTTTTATTAGTGAGTTTTAGCAATAAAACTTTTGCTATTTGTAACCCTACAACAGCTGGTGGTGCTTTAACTCCAACTACTAACTGGCAGACAATATCAGCTAATACTAACACCTATTACACATTTGTAGCCAATTATCCTGGAGAGACATTTATATTTTCATTTTGTCAAGGTGGCGGCTCTCATTCATTAGATACTCAAATTGAAATTTACACAAGTGCTGGTGTAGCAATACCTGGAGCTTATAATGATGACCACTGTGGACTTGGATCTGAACTTGTTTTTTCTGCACCTAGTGCAGGGACATATAGAATAGGTATTTTTAGGTATTATTGTAATTCTACTGTACAATCTGCTGGAACTTTAGCTTTCAAACGTCTTCCAGAACCAACCTCTGCCGACTGTTTAGGTGCTTTACCATTATGTAATGCAAATAATTCACATCCAATTTCTGCATCTGGTACAGGCAACTACTATGATCTTTTTAGTTTTTATGACCATTTAGGAAACCCAAACTATAACAATAATTGCCCAAACTGTTTAAATAATGGCGAAGTACATCCTATGTGGTACACATTTACAGCACAATCATCAGGGAGTGTTAATTTTACAATTAATCCTGTTAATTCTGCAGATGACTACGATTGGGCTATTTATAGCCTAAATAATGGAGTTACTTGTTTAGACCTTGTTAATTACCATGTTGCTGCCCACAGACCTGTTAGATGTAATTTTTGCGGAGATGCTACTGGAGCGACAGGTTTAAGCACTAGTGGAACAAACACATGTGAAGGACCAAATACTTGCTCTAATTGGAACCTCCCATTAAATGTAGCCACAGGAGAAACTTATGCTGTAATCATTACTAACTTTAGTCAATCAGAAGACGGTTACTCAATTAATTTTGGTGGTAGTGCAACAATTATTGATCATACAGGACCAACTCTCGAAAATTTAGTATATGAACCTTATTGTGGTAGTTCTTCTTTAACTATACAATTGTCAGAAGCTGTTTGGTGTTCCAGCGTTCAGCCTGAAGATTTTGTTTTAACAGGACCCGAAGGCACTTATAACATCTCTGACACTTGGAGTGCTGTATGCGAAGCTGCTGCTGCTACTTCTACATTTGCAGGAGGAACTTATTATGATGATTTATGGACTTTGGAACTATCTGATTATCTATCACAAGATGGAGATTACACATTAACTCTTTTAAATGGTGGAGTTAATGATATTTGTAACAATACAAATTCTCAACAATCAATTAATTTTACTATTATAGGAATTACAGCAACTGTTTCACCTACTCACGTAGCCTGCTATGGAGAATCAACAGGACGCATCGATGTCGGAACTCCTTCAGGAGGTGTACCTCCATATACTTTAACTTGGTCAGGACCAGTATCTATTGCCAATAACAATTACCATCCTACAGGTCTGCCGGCGGGAAATTATACTCTCACTATTACAGACTCTAATGGTATTTGTGAGTTTATAGAAACTGTAACTATACAACAAGCACCACTATTAGGGTATAATACAAACATAACCCATCCATCATGCGCAGGTGGTAGTAATAGTGGCTCTGTTTTAGTAACGGTTACAGGTGGAACATCGCCATATAATATTCAACTAGGCACATCTACTCAAAATGGAGTTACATCATATAACTTTACAGGCTTAGCAGGTGGAAATTACAGTATAATCATTACCGACCAATATGGTTGTACGGCTAGTGGAAGTG
>CAZXQE010000095.1:0-2683 GCA_964643015.1 uncultured Gammaproteobacteria bacterium | reverse complement strand
AGGACCATGATGTTTTTCTACGCAAAGAGGCCCATGCCACAGAATGAGCAGGGCCGTCTCATAAAAGGATAAAAGGCCGGGAGAATCGCCCGACTAGCCCGGAGGCCAGCCCAGAGGACGTCCTCCCAAAATATGGCAATGCAGATGCGGCACGGTCTCTCCCCCATCCTTGCCATTATTGATCACCAGCCGGTAGCCGTTTTCCGCCAAGCCCAACTGACGCGCCACCTGAGCCGCCGCCAGAAGCAGATCGCCCAGGAGATCGCGGTCGCTTTTCCGGGCTCGGTCTATCCGGGCAACCACCCGTTTGGGGATGACCAGGACATGGACCGGCGCCTGCGGGTTGATATCCCGGAAGGCCAACAGCGTCTCATTCTCAAACACGATATCGGCCGGAATTTCTCTGGAGACGATTTTTTCAAAAAGAGTCTTGCTCATAACTTTTCCTACTCAATGACTAAAATTTTTTCTAACCGGTTCGAGCTCTGCGCATAGCTCCGGATAAAGGCCACCACCGACTCGGCGAATCTCCGGGCCCGCTTGCTCCAGCGCTGCCGGTGCGTACAGGAAAGGGTGCAGCCCCGTATTCCTTTCACGAAAATAAGGTCCGCTTGCGAATTTTCCAGCGAAAGAAGGACCTCCCTCAGCTTCTGGAAAAAAGCCAGCTCGCCATATTGGAATTCCGCCGGGATCAATTCCTGCAGGTCCACATGCCGGATCAGTTTGCCTGGCTGCGAGATCAATGCCGATGAAACCAGATGCGCCAGCTCCCCGAGCTTCAGCCTCCCCAGATAATTCTCCCGGTTGACGTAGGTGAAAACCGCCTCCACGGCGCCCAAAAAATAATCCGGGTCCACCGGCTTCATCTCCAGCATCTCCGGCGTGATATCCTCCGGAAAGCATGGCCTGAGCTCGCCGGAAGGATATTCCACCAAAACGCATTCAGAGTTTAAAGCGATCATGTTTATTCCTGCGCCGAGTGGAGCGTCTCTTCGCGGTCGGATTACCTCCGCTGACGAATATACGCCCCCGACAAACTATTTAGCACAAACACCGCAAAAATAAAACGCCAAAATCCGCTGCGAGGCGCCCTGTGAATCCGCTGCGGCGCCAGGAAAAGAGAATGGGGGCCCATATCCCCTGCCCCACGAGAGTGGGTTCAGAGGAACACGCTTAACCAGAGTAAATAATTCGGATTTTATCTTGCAAAATTGAAGGCATTGATTCATAAATCCGCCAACTGGAATTTGTTTTCATGAACACTGCCATAGACAGTTCGAGCCCGGATATCTTCTCTGAAAAGAAAGTAACAGATATTCGTGGAGGAAAAGCCCGATTGTTGCAGTCTGATCCTTCGGGGAATCTTGCCGTCGACGGGTCTTTTTATTTCCGGTATAGAGTCTACAAGTGTATGAAACTGATAAAACCAGATATCAATTGTGCCATTGCATTCCTTTTACTGATGACCTTCTTTTTCGGGTGCAATGGAATCATGGCGCAAAGCAGCTCAAGTGAAATAGACAATGCTTCCAAGAAGCTCAAAATCCATCCCGTTGTAACCAATCAAGCGGAGGTTTCTACCCGGCAAAAGGACGCCACCGAGGCGCCCGGCACAAAAGGGAGTGCCGAGAAATTTTTTCCTCTCTACACCGCAGAGGGGGTTCTTTACATAGAATCTCTCATGGCAGGAAAGGCCTCCCAAAGTGATGCGCTTTTTTCTGTTTCTGTGGATGCGCGAGGTCGTTGGAATATTGTCTTACAGCAAAAGAAGGGGGCCGTGGAATATATGAACTATGATGGCACGAATATTTTCCATTTATTTGGGCTACCGCAAAATGTTCCATCGGGCTTGCCGGTGGCATTGACATTTGACTTGAGCAGAGGGCAAAACGCAACCTACCACCCCAACGAGACTACCGCTATTTCAGTTATGCCGCTTGCCGAATTATATAGTGGTTCTTTCCCGACAACTTATAACAGTTTTGGGATATTGTGGCTGGCCTTTGCGGGAGGACACTATTTGGAAACGACGAACGATATCCCCAACCTGCTGGAATTTGATCCCATCAATAATCCTTTCGCCTGGTGTACCGATTTTTTCTATAAGAGCGAGGCCGGATCCTCATTTCCGCTTCTGCGGGAAGGTGCTTTTATCGTGAATACCAATTTGATAAAAGGAGACACTGTCGCATATCAAAAAATTAAAGAACCCCAAGGCGAGGAAGCGTTTAAATGGTTACAACAGCGTTTGGAAATAATGCAAAAAATACCGGAGGAGCTTTTCCTGAGAGGGAGTTATTCGCTGAATGCGAGCAAACAGATTGGAACTCTGAAGGTGCCCGTTCTTTTCTCTGCCTCGACTCGCCTCGATATTTTGGTCCGCCAGGACGATTCCGACGGCAGCAGATTTATCGGACAAGTAACCAATATCATCGTGGCACCGGGAGAATATTTTTTGGTTCCTCAGATTGAGGGAGAGTTTACGATGCACGATTTCCGCTTCATGAAGCGAACAAAGGATGGCTTTTTGAATTCGCTTGTCTATAAATCCACAAATAATTGGGAATTGGATACGAATGACGAGCGATTGCGGGAAATAGGATTGCAGGGCCTGGTACCTCGTCCCATAATATCCT
This sequence comes from uncultured Gammaproteobacteria bacterium, assembly GCA_964643015.1. Classification (GTDB taxonomy): domain Bacteria; phylum Patescibacteriota; class Patescibacteriia; order Patescibacteriales; family Patescibacteriaceae; genus UBA1359. The sequence goes on along the minus strand of CAZXQE010000095.1, from coordinate 47 downwards.
CCAGGGATACATCCTATTATCTGAATAGAGGCCTGCTTATAGTGGTG
>CAZXQE010000094.1:0-2686 GCA_964643015.1 uncultured Gammaproteobacteria bacterium | reverse complement strand
TATTGCTGTTCGTCAGTTGTCATTGCGGCCCAATAAAAAACAGGTTACTCTAGAAATGTTTTATGGTTTGATTTTGGGTCTGATTACTCAATTAACTGGTAGCGCCGCTAAAGCTAAAAAGATTTTACCGTTATTTGGTTCACTCTTTATTTTTATTTTGTTATCCAACTATATTGGTTATCTTCCAGGTCTAGGTTCATTGACTTGGAATGGCCAATCATTATTCCGTACGCCGACCAATGATTTTAATATGACAGTGGTTTTAGCAATTTTGGTTTTAGCTTATATTCAATTGGCTAGCATCAAGCAAATGGGTCTTTGGGCTCATATTGGTAAATACATCAAAGTGGTTGATATTTGGAAAGGCTTTCGCAAGGGCTTAGTAGCTGGTTTAATGAGTTTGGTTGATTTTGCTATTGGCCTAATGGATATAATTTCTGAATTTGCTCGAATTATTTCCTTGTCACTGCGTTTGTTTGGTAATATTTTTGCTGGTGAAGTTATGACTATAATTATTATGGGAGCTTTTGCTTGGCTTTTGCCATCAACTTGGATGGCTATGGGTCTACTGAGCGGACTAGTTCAAGCGGTTGTTTTTACTTCGCTATCATCAGTTTATTATACTTTAGCTGTCGAAGAACCGTCAGCTAGTTAATTTATAAATTAAGTAATTAATAAAAACAGTATGGAACCAGAATCAATGCGTTTGTTAGCTAAGGCCTTATGTACTTTTTCTTTTGGCCCAGTAGCTATTGCAGAAGGTTTATTGATTGGTAAGGCTTTTGAAGCTATGGGTCGTAACCCAGAAATTTCCGGCGATATGTTTGGTAAAATGATTGTCGGTACTGCTTTGGCTGAATCAACTGCTATTTATTCTTTGGTTTGTTTCTTTTTGCTCTAAATAGCGACTATGACTTTGCTTGATACTTTGGCAAAAGTTGGTTTTGATTGGCGATTGGCTTTGACCAATTTAGTTAATTTTGGCTTAATTATTTGGCTGTTGGCTAAATTTTTGTGGCCAAATATCGCTAAAGCAATTAGTGATCGCCAACGAATTATTAATCAAGGCTTAGATGATGCTGAGGCTGCTAAAGAACATTTAGCTAAGAGTCAAGCTGACTATCAAGCTAAGTTGGTAGAGGCGCATCGTGAGGCTAAGGAAATTGTTCATCAAGCCGATGAACGTGGCCAGCAGATTAAAGCTGTAGCCCAAACTGAAGCCCAAAAAGAAGCTGAAGCTTTGAGACAGCGAGTGGCTAGTGAAATTGGTCGTGAAAAAGAACAAATGACAGCCGCTGTTCGTCAACAGTCAGCTCAATTGGTGGCAGCTGCTATGGAAAAAGTTTTGCAAGAAAAACTTGATAATGCCGCTGACGAAAAAATGATTAAACAAGCTATTGAATCATTACATGGCTAAACTAATCTACCAACAATTAGCCCAAGCTTTATACCAATCAGTTGATGGTTTAACTGAATCAGAACGATCAGTTGTTTTGGAAAAGTTTGCTCAGTATTTTAGCCAAGCTGGTCTTTTAGCCAGTTGGCCGGTAATTGCTGAAAATTATCGCCAATATGCCAATCGGCAACAAAAGATTGTAACAGCTGAAATAACTAGCGTGCGACCTTTAGCCCCAGAGCAGTTAGACCAGTTATCAACCGAGCTAGCCCAGTCCATTGGCGCTAAAAAAATTATTATTGAAACTAAAATCGATCCGAGTCTTTTAGGTGGGGTGATTATTCGTTTGCCGGATCGTTTGCTTGACGCCAGTTATCGGCGCCAATTGCGTGATTTACAAGCTAAATTGCTTTATTAACCAATATGTCTGATCAACAGCCTGATGTTATAATTGAAGAATTGCGACGTAAGATTTTGCAATTCCAACCAGAAGTTAAAGTCGAAAAAGTCGGTTATGTTACTAAAATTAGCGATGGTATCGCTTTGATTAGTGGACTAACTGATGTTATGTCGAGCGAAATGATTGATTTCGAAGCTTTTGATGAAGAAAATAAGCCGGTATCAATTAGCGGTGTGGCTCTTAACTTGGAAAGTGACCAAGTTGGAGCCATTGTTTTTGGTCGTGGTGAATTAATTAAAGCCGGCACAGTGGCTAAATCAACTGGTCGTATTTTGCAGGTGCCAGTTGGTCCAGAATTAGTTGGTCGGGTTGTTAATCCTTTAGGTGAGCCACTGGATAATCAAGGTCCAATTAAAACTAAGGTTTTTAACAATGTTGAAAGAGTTGCGCCAGGTGTTATTGAGCGCCAATCAGTTAATCAACCATTGCAGACTGGACTTAAAGCTATTGACGCTATGGTGCCAATTGGTCGTGGTCAGCGTGAATTGATTATTGGTGACCGGCAAACTGGTAAAACAGCCATTGCCGTTGATACAATTATCAATCAACGTGGTCAAAATGTGCAGTGTTTTTATGTGGCTATTGGTCAAAAAGAATCGAAGATTGCTCAATTGGTGGCCAAATTGCAGGCTGCTGGTGCCATGGATTATACAACGATTATTGTTTCTAGTGCCGCTGAAAGTGCAGCCATGAGCTATATCGCGCCTTACGCTGGTTGTGCTATGGCGGAATACTTTTTAGAACAAGGTCAAGATGCCTTGATTATTTACGATGACCTCAGTAAACACGCGGTCGCTTACCGTGAAATTTCTTTACTACTTCGTCGTCCA
>CAZXQE010000093.1:0-2795 GCA_964643015.1 uncultured Gammaproteobacteria bacterium | reverse complement strand
GATAATGCTCCTAAAACTAGTAAATTATAAATCAAATCAGGTACGCGAAAAGCAGCATAATAAGCATCTAGTTCATCGCCAGCCCCAAATTGACCAGCCAATATTCGATCACGAAAAACACCAAGAAAACGGCTAATAAACGACGACAAACCAATCACTATCGCTGCCCAGCCAACACTATCTATTGATCCATGCCAAATCTTTCGAAAACCCATACATTAATAACCTAAATCCTTTATCAGTCTTAACATGGCTAATTCTTCATTAGTCGCTAAAGGCATTACTGGTGCTGAACACCAGCTAACTATTTTTTGAGAAATCGCTGCCTGTAAATCTACACTACCATAACCAATCGCTCCACTCAGGACAATAGCATCAACCTGACCTTCTAAAACAGCCCAATAAGCACCAATAAAATTAATAATCCGGTAAATAAAATACTCAAAAGCCTCTATTGCGGCCATTTCACCTCTTTTACGAGCTGCCAAAATATCTAAAAAATCATCATAGCCGCTAAGCCCAGCTAAGCCTGATTCTTTATTAATCAATTGACGAACTGCCTTAATTTTTTCATCACTAGTACTACCTGGTGTTTTTTCAATAATTTCTAATAACAAACCTGGATCCAAATCACCAGAGCGAGTCATCATCGGCAGACCAGCAGTTGGTGACCAACCTAGTGAAACGTCAACGGCCTTACCTGACTTAATAGCTGAAACAGAGCTGCCACCACCTAAATGACAGGTGATTAGATTAACCTGTTCAACTTTTTTGTTCAACTTTTCAGCCGCCGCTTGAGTTAAAAACTCATGAGATAAACCATGGAAACCATAACGATGCCAATGATTTTTTTGAGCCAACTCTCTAGGTAAAGCATACAGTTTGGCTACTGAAGGTAACTCCGCAAAAAAAGCCGTATCAAAAACAGCAATCTGAGGCAAATTGAACCAATGCTCCATTGCTAAATGAATTCCTAAAATATTAAATGGCAAATGTAGTGGTGCCAAAGTAGTGATACTTTCTAAATAATCTAAGACTGTTTGATCAATTACTGTTGGTTGATGATAACGATCACCACCATGAACAACTCGATGGCCAATAGCGCTAATTTCATCAACAAAACGAAGCTCTTCAATAATCTGTTTAAAAGCTTGCTCAAAATCTTTAACCCGACTTGAGCCACCTTTTTTCAAAACAACACCATCATCAGATAAAACCTGATATTTTAAAGAGGTTGAACCAGCATTCAATAATAGAACTGACATACTTTTAATTTTAAACACCACTGGGCAATAATGGCTCTTCTAAATAATTAGGTCGTTCAACACCCAGTAAGGTTAAAATTGTTGGCGCAATTGATCTTAGAGATCCACTAATTGGTAGCGAAATTAAATCATCAGCAAAAACTTCGCCCTCCCCTAAGCTTTGCCCCTGCCATAAACGACCAATAATTGCTAACGGAATTGGATTATTACTAGGACCGTATTTTTTTTGTTCAGTTAATGGATCAATTAAACTTTCTAAACGACCATAAGCTGAAGTCAGCAAAATAGTCGCTCCTGATTGCTGCAGCGGCTCAATTAATTTGGGCAATAACTTGTCTAGCAAATTAATAGCTTTAACCGTTGCTTCGCCTGTACCATAAAGAGCTGTTGAGCTCCAGGCCGCCAAACTAATAACCAAAAAATCGGGACGATCTTCATGCCAATAATGCAGAGCTCTTTCTATAACCTGCTGGCTAGCCGCTAACGGTTGCTTTAAGTAATCATTATTTAACGGCGTGCTAATTAAATGATACTTAATCAGTGGTGAACGAAAGCCTTCGGCCAAATAATCGGCTAGTAAAGGAAACTTTTCTGTTTCAGCAATATAGGCTTGTCTTAAACCAGCTTGATCCAACAACTCTGTCAGACCAGTTTGTTTAGCGACTTCACCTAAACCAGGAATGGCTTGGCTATCTTGGCCACTACCAATTTGACTATAAGCCTCCTTGGCTGGATAATCGGGATGATTGGTGGCAGCTAAAGCAGCCAAAGGATATTGTTGTAAATACTCCTTTAAATTAGGCCACTTACTATCTGTAAAAGCATTAGCAATTCCTAAGGGAGCAATCCCCCAGCCGTCCAAAAGAATTAGGACGACTGGGCTGATTTTTTTACTATTTTGATTGCTATCAGTTTCCATAATTAATATTGACCTGCCAATTGCAATTCAATTTCCATTAAACGATTATACTTCACTAAACGTTCACCGCGAGCGGCTGAACCAGTCTTGATATATTCGGCTCCAGTGGCCACTGCTAAGTCAGCAATAAAATCATCAGTGGTTTCACCACTACGATGAGAAATCATAATTTTATAGCCATTAGCTTGAGCAGTTTTAATACAATCAATTGTTTCAGTCACTGTACCGACTTGATTAAGTTTAATTAAAATAGCATTAGCGGCTTTACTATCAATACCTTGTTGTAAGCGCTTGGTTTGAGTCACAAATAAATCATCACCAATCAACAACATTTTGCTACCCAATTGGCTAGTTAATCTCTGCCAACCCTGCCAATCATCTTCCGCTAAACCATCTTCAATGGAAATAATTGGATATTTTTCTGACCATTCATTGTATTTAGCAATTAACTCATCAGCGGTAAATTCCCAATTATCTAAAGCAAATTTATATTTACCAGTGGTTTCATCAAAAATTTCAGAAGATCCAACGTCCAAGCCAAAACCAATTTGTTCACCTGGCTTATAACCAGCCTTAGACATTGCTTCAACAATCATTTCCATAACTTGTTC
>CAZXQE010000092.1:0-2804 GCA_964643015.1 uncultured Gammaproteobacteria bacterium | reverse complement strand
TAGGTGGTCTAGCGGCGAGCTGGCCGCAAATTAGTCGTCAGGCTTGGCTCGAGGCTCTAACAGAGCATTTTAATGATGAAGTTTTAGCTAAGGTCAATGTTGAGGTTTTTCAAGATAATTTTGATCTAGTGGATAAGATAATTAAACACTAAAATGGCTAGCAAAAAAACACAAGCAATTAGTGAGAGAATCTTTTTAAAGGGTTCGGCGGCAATTGCCGAGATGGTGGCTCGAATTCAGCCAGAAGTAGTGGCGGCTTATCCAATTACACCACAAACCGGAATTATTGAGTATTTAGCTAAATTGAAATTAGCCGAACAAGCTGATTATTCTTTTTTGCAAGCTGAAAGTGAACACTCAGCTCTATCAATGGTTTTGGGTTCAGCCGCGGCTGGTGCAACTAGCTACACTGCTACTAGTTCTCAGGGTTTATTACACATGACTGAAATCGTCTATAACTTAGCGGGCTTGCGTTTGCCAGTTGTTATGACTTGTGCCAATCGATCAATTTCAGCACCAATTAATATTTGGAATGATCATCAAGATGCCATGGCGGTTCGAGAAGCTGGTTGGCTGATGTTTTTTGCTGAAAATAATCAAGAAGCCATTGAGCAACACTGGCTAGCTTTTAAACTTAGTCGACAATTAAATTTGCCAGTCATGGTTAATGTTGATGGTTTTCGCCTGACACATGCTAGTGAACCGGTTGTTTTGCCTGGTTATGATTTAATTAAAAAAACTATTAAATTGCCGATTAAAAATTTACTAGATCCAGCAAAGCCTAAAACAACTGGCTATTTTACTTTACCAGCTGATTATCAAAAACAACGACTAGCTTTAAGATATGAGATTGGTGATAGTTTGTCACTAATTAAAAAAAGTTACGATGAAATAATAAAATTGTGGCAGCCAATAAAACAAAAATTAGACAAAGATAAGATAAGTTATAAAAATAATTTAGCTACAGTTGAATATTATGGTTCAACTCAGGCCAGGACTGTTTTAGTTGCGCTCGGTTCAATTGCCGGTGAAATAAAAGATTTAATTGATCAAAAACAATCAAAAGCAGTAGCGCTGCTTAAAATTAAGCTATACAGACCTTTTCCCAGCGAAGATGTTGTTAATTATTTAAAAGGAGCGCAACGGGTTGTTGTTATTGATCGCTCCCCTGGTTTAGGTAGTCAGCCACCGCTATACAGTGATGTTGTCACAGTTATTAATCAACAATTAAAAATTAAAATAGAGAGTTTAATTATTGGTTTAGGCGGTGATATTCAACTTAAAGAAATTGAAAAAATATTAAAATAATATGAAAAAGCAGCTTAAGTTAGTTTTGCTTGGTTTGGTGGTAGCGATTATGGCTTGTTTGATCGAGCCTTTTATGGGTCAAGCCGAAATAACCGGTACTATTGGTAGTAGTAGTAATAAAACAGTTGTAAATAGTAAAAATAAGATTGATTATCAGCCTCAAGTAGCAATTCCTGGTCTTGATACTAAAAATTTATTTAATGATAATTCAACTTCACCAATCGCTAAATTAATTAAAGCGCTCTATGCTTATGGCGTTAAAATAGTAACATTAATTGCTTTGGTGGCTGTTATTGTTGGCGGTTTTATGTGGTCAACAGCTGGTGGTAGCAAACAGAAAGTTGGTGAAGCGCAACAATGGATCAAGAGTGGTATTTCTGGTTTATTGTTGATTTTATTTGCCTATGTGATTTTAAGAACGATTAATGTTCGTTTGGTTGATTTGGAGACAAATGAGATTGCTAGCGTCTCTCCAGTGAAAATGGAGGGCATGTCTGATCCAAAACAAGCTACTGAAGATTATGGGTTTTTGGATCGCTACTACTCTTTTCCACCAATTGGTGATAATCCAACTAAAGAAGCTTGTTGCGTTGTTTATGATGATAATGCAATGGAATCAGATTTGATTCATTTCGCTAGTCTTTTATACACTGAAGGAGCGCAAAGAGATGTCTTAAAACAATGTGATAAATTTGCTACCGATCTTTTTAAAGTTAATGGTGCGGAGAGATTGTCGACAATAAGTTGGCATAATGGCTGGAACGAAGATAATTACGAAGATGAATGCCCTTGGACTAAAGTGTGTGCTGGTGTTATATCTTATGATTTTGCTTGTTGGGATGCTCGAGCCGGTAGTTATGTTAATAAAGTCGCTAAAGGTAAAGACTCGGCTAGTTTTTGCCAGGGAAGAAGTAATGGTACTAGCTGTATTTTAACTAGTACTGATAATAAGCGTAAGTGGGGTTATTGCCAAGGAGGAGTTTGCCAGGTGTGTGCTGATTATAATGCTAGTTGTAGTTATGATTATCAATGCCCAGATAAAAAACAGCCAATTGGTCAGAGTACTTGGGTGCTTAATTGGAAATGTGGTGATAAAGAGGGTGGCGTTAATGGCGTTTGTGAAGGTGGTAAATGCTCTCGTAGTTATTTGTTAAATACAAATTAAATGTTATTAAATAATAATCACACAGCTTGTCTTGGTTGCGCTCAAATCGTTGCCGCTCGCACAGTTATTGAGACTTTGGGAGCGAATACGATTGTGGTTAATGCCACTGGTTGTTTAGAAGTAACGACCACCACTTATCCGGGTAGTGCCTGGCAAGTGCCTTGGATTCATTCAACTTTTGCTAATGCCGTACCAGTAGCGACTGGAATTAAGGCAGCACTTGATTATCAGCAACAGCAAGCTGAAAAAAAGAAAAAACAACCACTTATTTTAGTGCAAGGTGGCGATGGAGCGACTTTTGATATTGGCTTTGGGGCTTTAACAGCCAGCT
>CAZXQE010000091.1:0-2891 GCA_964643015.1 uncultured Gammaproteobacteria bacterium | reverse complement strand
GCAATAAAAAAACACCGGCGAACCGATGTTTTTTTGATATAGAAAGTAAAAGAACGCAAATTAACGCTTGGACCACTGTGGAGCACGACGAGCTCGTTTGAGACCAGGCTTTTTTCTTTCCTTAATACGGGCATCACGAGTCATTAAGCCTTTAGCTTTAAGTACTGGCTTAATTTCTTCATTCATTGCTACTAAACAACGAGAAATACCATGAGCAATGGCTTCAGCTTGACCAGATTTACCGCCACCACTAACAATAACTGAAAAATCCAAACTCTTATGCAGACCAGCAACTCTTAAAGGCTGAGTAGCGGCAGCTTGGTGTGATAAAACTGGAAAATAAGTAGCCAAGGCTTCACCATTAACCACAATGATACCAGTTCCCTTTTCATAAAGACGAACTTGAGAGGTGGCTGTTTTACGCTTACCAACGGCAGCAGTATATTTACCACTAAATTCGCGAGTTAAGGTATAATCTACCAAATCCTCTGGCTTGACTACTGGTCGAGCCTTGTTGTCATCTTCCAAGATATCTAATTCTTCCATCATAATCGTAAACTAGTTAATGATCAGGCGTTTTAGCATGCCTTCACGCAAACGGTTGGCTGGCAACATTTGCTTGACTGCTCGGCGCAAAACATCGTCAGGCTGAGTAGCTTGCAAATCGCGCATCTTGATAGTCTTAAGACCACCAGGATAACCGCTATGGCGATAATAATTCTTTTGTTCTAATTTTTTACCAGTAAAAATAGCTTGGCGGATATTGCTAACATAAACGACAGCACCTTCATCTATATGTGGCTGGTAAGTAGCTTTGTTCTTGCCGCGAAGCAAGGTAGCTATTTCGGTAGCTAGGCGACCAATAGCTTGGCCGGCTGCATCGATTTTATGGATTTCTCTTTCGATCATAAACTGATAATTAGACTAATTCAAGACGGGCCTGTTCAGCACCATCACCTTGACGAGGTCCGAGATTGGTCAAGCGAGTATAACCGCCATTGCGTTCCAAATAACGCTGAGCTAAGCTTAAAGCTTTAACCACAGCTTCTTCTTGAGGCAAAACAGCTAATAAACTACGACGAGCTGTTAAATCACCAGCCTTGGCAACAGTCAACAAGTGCTCAACCATTGGTTGGACAGCCTTGGCTTTAGCCTTGGTGGTAACGACAAATTCGTTCATAAAAACACTAGACGCTAGATTACGGAGCATCATTTCGCGTGGACCTTTTAATCGGCCCAAAATCACACCTTTATTTCTGTGACGCATACAATATCCTTAAAAAACTCTTTTAAACTATTTAGCTTTAGCCTTAGATGGCTTTTTGGCAGCTTTTTCTTCAGTTTCTTTTTTAGCTGCTTTTTTGACTGTTTTCTTTGGCTTAACCTCTTCCTCAACTTCAGCTTCTTCAATAACATCTTCAGTAACTTCTTCAGCTGGAGCTACTTCGATAGCATCACCTTCTGGTAAAGTTGTTAGTGAAGAAAATTGTTCATTTAAAATAGCGGTGGCATCATTAAAAGCTTGACGAGGAGTGGTTGTGCCATCAGTCAAAATTCTTAAAATCAATTTATCCCAGTTAACCATGTTACCAACACGGGCATTTTCCACAGTTAAACCAACAGCTAAAACTGGAGTATAGATAGAATCAATTTCAATATAACCTAATTCCTTCTTTAGTTTCTGGCGGTTTTCAACCATTTCATAACCTCGGCCATTGCTGACAAAGATTTCCATGCTTAAATTAGCATCTTTGGTGGTTAAATTGGCTAAAACTAAATCTGGGTTAACAACTTCAATCTGGCTGTTTGGAGTAATATCGGCAGCAGTAACAACTTTCTGACCTTTAGCTTCAACAGTTAATTTACAAATTTCATCACTGAAAATCTTCAAACGTAATTTCTTCAAATTCAAAACAATCGCCAAGACATCTTCTTGAACACCGGTAAGACCCATGAATTCATGTTCAGCACCAGCGATCTTGACGCCGACAACAGCTGCACCTGGTAAAGATGACAACAAAACGCGGCGCAAAGCATTGCCGACAGTTGTACCATAACCAGGGAAGAATGGTTCAATAATAACTAATTCTTCATTAGCCTGATTACCAGGTAAAACAGTCATTTTTTGTGGCAAAGCGATTTTTTCCATAGTGGATGATTTTAATTTGAGCTAAAATTAGCGAGCGTAGAACTCAACGATCATCTGGGTGTTGACATTCTTTTCCAAATCTTCCTTCTTTGGTTCATGTAAAACCTTACATTCGAGATCACTAGCTTCCAAGAACAACCAGCTTGGAGCTTGAAAATTCTTTTTCATTAATTTTTCACCAAGGCCATTAAAAACCTTGTTGCGTTGGTGAGTGGCTTTAACTTTAACAATATCGCCATCTTTAACACGGTATGATGGAATATCAACGCGGCGGCCATTAACAGTAAAATGGGCATGAGCAACCAATTGACGAGCCTTAGCGCGAGAGCTGGCAAAACCAGCACGATAAACAACATTATCTAAACGCAATTCTAGTAAACGCATTAAATTTTCACCAGCATCACCAACACGCTTTTTAGCAGTTAAGAAAGTCAAGAAGAATTGCTTTTCAAGCATACCAAACATACGCTTGGCCTTTTGCTTTTCTCTTAACTGAGAAGCGTATTCAGACTGACGAGGACGGCCTTTTGGACCATGAAAGCCTGGTGGAAAATTACGTTTAGCTAAAGCACATTTGCTGGAACTGCAGCGTTCGCCTTTGAGCATTAATTTTTCACCTTCGCGGCGGCATAATTTACAAGTAGCACCTAAGTATTTAGACATACAAGCGATTACAAACAATAATTAAACTCGACGAGGTTTGCGCTGACGGCAACCATTGTGTGGTACTGGAGTAACATCC
>CAZXQE010000090.1:0-2917 GCA_964643015.1 uncultured Gammaproteobacteria bacterium | reverse complement strand
GCCGGACAAGTATCACTACCATAATCAGCAATGAGTAACAAATTATCATTAAATGTTTTTACGTCCATAGCTTGATCAAATTCAACGCTAATCTCTGAATTACGACAAACATCAGTTAGCCCAACCGCTGGATAAACAGCAACTGGCTTGGGTCGAGCTTGGCAACAAGTATTAGTGCCACAACCAGTACCATTAGTGCTACCACAATCACTATCCCTACTACAGCCACAACAAAGACCACGACCGCTACCAGTGCAATCACCTTGATTAGCCCAACAAGTCAATCCAGCTCCTAATAAATTGCAGCGATCATTGGCTGGATCACAACAACAAGTACCACAATCAGCCTGATTGGTACTAGTTGCACTCTCGCCAGTAGCAGTTCGACAACTGAATGGACTAGCGCAAAGCTGATAACCACAACCAGTCGAAGTTCCAGCCAAATTACAAGTTTGTCCCTGATAACTAACCACCGAACATTTTTGTTGGCATTGAGCTTGGGTAGTATAAGGACCATCCTTAGAGACCTCATTGGCACAGTTCAAACCAGAGCAAGAATAATAACCACAATAACCATCATCACTGCCACCCGCTATTTTAACACCGGTCCCCGTACCACGACATTTACTATTTTTAGCATCATAACAACAAGCAGCACTACTAGCACATTGAGCAATGTCAGTAATTTGCGAACAATCACGACAAATACCATCACCAACAGTAACATCACAATATTTACCAGATGAACCAGAACAATTACAGGCACTATTCCTCTCAAATTGAGTGTTTCCAGCACTCTTACAGCCAGAACAATAACCCAGAGTTTTGCCATCCGAACTGGTGCCAGCCCCACAAGTTCCAGCACAAGTTAGTGGCGCACAACAACCAGGGTTATTACCATTACTATTATTCAAATTAATATCACAGCAGCATTCACAAGAACCACTGGTTTTTTGACATTGACCGCCTTGACATTGACTGTCGCTAGGACAAATTTTATCTGGTAAAGCACATTTGCCTTGTCCATGAACAAGTTCCAAGCATGATAAACCAGTAAAACAAAGATCACAAGACTTATTGCTAACACAAAGATTATTAGACCTCAATTCCCAATGACCATATTCCGTGGTGTCATTTGGACATTGACCAGCCACTAGTGGTGTAGTCCACTTTCCCTCTCTAGTTTGACCTATTTTTTGACAAGTTAGCTGATGTTCAACCTGATTAGAACCAATTGGAAAAGAGACAGCCTTGGCCAAACTACAGCTACCTTGATTTTCATAGCAAATGTTTTGAGATTGATGATAAACCGGGTTAGATACTTCAATCTCTTTTTGTATGAAAAGGTTTCTACAAGATAAATCATTGCACTCACCAGCAATTGTTGAACCCTGTTTTTGACTGCACCAACCAGGAGAATTTGGGCAATACATCGCCCCATTACATTGATGATAATTATTACAAGATAAAAACTCTTGGTCTACACAAACACCATCTTGACACTCCTGACCATCTTCACAGCAATGACCACCGCAAACTGGTTCATTATTTGGACAACTACCACTGGAACTATCGGTAGTTATAAAAGACCAACCATAAGTACAACTCGGTGAGCTACCATAACAGGCAGCTGGAGAGTCTTTACATTGACCGCCGCTAGGCGAAGAGGCTGGGCAACAAATCTGACCCTGACAATCACCATCAGCCTGACAAGAACCAACTTGTAAATTTAAACTATTACTAGCACCGGTGCCATTAATTATCTGGACTGGACCGCTAACAGTTGAGGTTGGTAAAGTTGAAGTTGCGCTACTATAACCATTGCTATTATTATAAGACCAATTAGTAGTGGTGGCATTAATATTTTGGCTAAATTTAAATCGACTAAGACTATTATCATAAGCTCGAAAATATTCACCCCAAACTTGAATTGGTGTACCTGGTCGAGCCACGGTCGGGCTAATTTTACAAATACTAGGCGGCAATGGGTCATCAGTTACTTGAAATGGTTCTGAGGCACTAATATAAGGACGATCAGCAAAAACAATTTTTAAAGCATTCATTCCTTCTAGGGCATAGCGCGGAACCTTAACAACTATCTGATTATCTGACCAAACTGAAGTGGCACATTCTTCAGGAAAATTATAGTCAGCTTCATTATCAGTTCGAAAAATAACCTTAGTTTGTCCACGGACATTACCAAAGCCTTGGCCATAGATAGTCACATATTGACCAATCGGACCTTGTTTGGGACTAAAATCAGTAATTTTAGGTAACGTCGCTGGATCAACCACTTTACTAAACATTAAAAAATTACTAGCTGGCCCACCTTTACCGCCAGCTTCTTGGCGGACAAAAGTACTGACTTGACCATTTTGTAAGCTAGGAACTTTACCCTTAACCAAGATTTCGCTAACTGTTTGTTGTTCATTGGCTGGAATTGGATTATAAAAATTACCATACAAAACCTTGGTGGTCGTTGCTCCACTAGCAATAAAATTTAAACCATTATAGCTAATCAATTCATTAACCGTGCCACTAGCCTTACTCAAAGAACACAGACCTGGACGAGTGATGTTATTTATCACTAGTCTTTCCGAACTAACAGCTATAGTACTGCTAGCATTAAAAACAGCCACTTTACCAGAAACAACACCAGCTGGAACTCGGGCGATAATCTGTTGATCGGACCAAGAATTAATACCGCAGGTTGTTAAATCACCAGTTTGACCATTAGCAAAAACAACTCTACCCGTAGTAGTACCAAAATTATTACCTAAAATCGTAACCAAATTACCAACTTTGGCGTTAGGTGTTACCTGATCACAACTATCACCTTCAGCACAATCTTCAGCAGTATTACAAAATCGATCTGGTTCATTTTGACAAAAACCACCGCGCGGACTAAGACCAGTAA
>CAZXQE010000089.1:0-2984 GCA_964643015.1 uncultured Gammaproteobacteria bacterium | reverse complement strand
CTTTGAGAGCATTACGGCTTAAAAACTTACCAGTGGTAGCTGCGGTAGAGGTAAGTTTTTTGGTGGCGCCTTTTTGTAATTTTTGCAATCTTTGCATACCAGCACCAATGGTTCCTCCGACCATTGAGCTAGACTGTTGAGCGACCTTCATGCCACCAAAAAGGAGACCAATGGAGACCATGAATTTAATAATGGATTGAGCAGTGCCAGATTCAGTTACGCCAACGTTAACTAACAGGTTTGTTTCTTTTCTAAGATCAAGCTCACTTTCGCCAGTACCACTTAGGCTCGTACCAGAGGCGGTAAAAAAAGATAACCACAAAAAGAAAGCCAGCAATGGTCCGACAACGACTAAGCCAGTAAATTCTGTCCACCACTGATTGCCTTTGGAGCCAAGAGTGCCAGTTTTTGGTAGAGCAGATAATAAATAAGGAAATGGTGATAAAATAACATAAATCCAAAGCATAACAGCTCGTTGAATGAGCATAATAGTCATGGAGAGAATGGCGACCAGAGCGATAATTAAATAAATTAAAGCCAATAAATAGCTGACAAAAATACCTATTTCATTCATAGTGCTAGCGTTTCCATCGCCAGCAATAACGCTAAACAAGGTAGTTAAGCCAAGCATTTGAGTGAGATTGCCAGTGCCGACATCTTTGAAACCATTAACAAAGGTCAACATGATGACTTGAGCAAAATCAATGATGAGACCACAAATAGTCTTGGAAAAATTAACCATGATTGCGCCAACAATCAGGTTTTTGAGTGAATTTTTACCACTATAATTTGGTAAACGGAGAACTGTCCCAAAAGCAATGATTAATAAGCCTAAAACAAAAAACATGTTACAAATATCGCGCACCACTTTCCAGCCTTGAATAACAACGTTTTCATTAATGAAGTTATTGTAAACAGCAACTTTAACCAAGCAACTTAAAATAACGGCAACTAATTTACCAAGAAAAGTAACTAAAATACTAATTAGATGGGTAGCAATTTCGATGACGAAACTAGCGACATCGGCGAAAGCTATGGCGGGGAAAATTATTAATAATAATATGGAAAAAACCAAAAGAAAACGTTTTGTCTTAGTTAGTCCACTCCAGTGATTATAGAAAAATAGCTTTATTTTAGGCCACATATTAATTTAATTGACTAAAAGATCTTTAACATCTTTAAACAGTTCCCAGATTATTTCGATATTTTTAATTTGATTAGTACGAGCTTCGACATATAAAACTAAAATACTAATTACAAATAAAATAACGATGAAAATTAAAAAATCTAAAACTAAAATAGCAGCTAATTCGAGCATGTTTAGGAGTTTATTTGATTTTTTAATATTCCATTCACTCCCCGGTTTGCAGAATAATTTATAGCCTTCTAAAAATCCAGCAAAAGCATAGATATTAATTAAAATAAAGGTTAAGCCGAAGCTAGGAATAATATTTAACCAGAGTTGCTTTAAAATTTCGCCGGTGGCTTTTTGAGCAGCTAGATTTTTAAGTATTTGTGGATTAGTAGCTTCAGCTGGTGGATTATTTAAATTATCATTGGTATCAGTTTGTTCTTGCTCCTCGGGATTATTAGCTAAATTGTTGCGTGCTGCTTGCTTGGCGGCTTGCAGGGTGCCAGCAATGTCGTTATTTTGGTAATTCAAAGTTGCAGGATTGGCAGCTAGTTGGGATTTTAAACGAGTTGAATCGGCTTGTTGGCGTGATTGATCAGCTTTTTTTTGTCGTAGCAAACTGCTAATATTCTGATCTTGCCAAGTTTTATTTAACTCTAGCGTATTTTCAGCCATAGCCAGATTAATTCTATTATTAACTAATTATATCATATTGGACTCATGCCAGCAAACTTTAATTAGCCGTTGTTAAGGTTCTTAACAACGACTGTACAGAAGTATTTTTTGGTTCAATCTTAATTTTAAATTCAGCCGATGTTTTTCTCCAGTTATCAGTAATTTTTATAATAATATCATTAGTTCGACATTCACCGTCGTTATTTAAAACGCAGTTATAGCGATGATTAAATAAGTGTGGTGTTTCGGGGGTTGGGCGATCGATAAAACTGCCAGTATAGTTATAAGAGTTGCCATCCCCCCAATCGATATTAATTGTTTTGAGTGGTTTTTGATTGGAATCGAGTAGACTATTAAAAGATAGAGATATATTAGGAGAGTTTTCTTCAAGATCAAGTGACTGATTATTATTAACAGGATTACCGTTTATTTTAACATTAGAAATAATCGGAGCAATATAGCAGTAACTGTTATCATTGTTACCCGCTGGTCGTCCAGTGGGGGGGCAAGATACAGCTGGAATAGTCCAGGGGTTAGCTACTTGGCCATACTCATAATAACCGCTATCAGCAAAATAATCATGACCAGCGCTACCACCTCTATTGGTATCAAATTGCCATTGATGGCCGTTAAGAGATTCAGCAAAAAGATAACGGGGATGATTTTGTTGATTAGAATTACCAAGATAAGCCTTACCAAAATGAATACCATTATTAGCTGGGTTGTTAAATAGCGGTTGTTTAGAAGGTGCTTGATTGGCTACGAGACCATCCCATGATTCGGGGCTATTACCAGCTCCAACGGGATAGGCAATGGAGGCAAAAGGAACTGAAGAGTCATTAAATTCACAATCTTCATTTTGTTGAGAATTAGGGTTGTAACACCTTACTTTATAATTACTATTTTCTTTAATTCTGTCCGACCAAAAAGCACTATTACCATAATTATCGACAACTTTTACGAGTTTTTTGCAATAAGATGTTGAAGTTGATGGAATATTATTTGAAATATTAGTAATAATTTTACTAAACTGATCACGATAAATTTCTGTATTTAGATAAGCATTTCCGCTAGTGTTATGAGGATCAGTATCAGTGCAAGTATTTCTTTGAGTATTATATTGATAGCCAAAGATTTCACATAAAAATTTTAGATGAGATGGTGGATTAAATGCCTC
>CAZXQE010000088.1:0-2991 GCA_964643015.1 uncultured Gammaproteobacteria bacterium | reverse complement strand
CACGACGACCCAATGACAGCCAAGGAGTTCCTGGAGAACCCATCCAGCAGCAGGGACCTGAAGACCATGATTGAAACCCCCGTGTTCAAGCGGGCGGCCGAGACTGTGATCTTCGAGTCGATCGCCCACGTGGACAACGTTGGAGTGGCCAGTGACGCCGCCGGCAACGCCAAGCTCCAGCAGCTTGCGGGTATGAAGCAGTTCCTGCGGATGCTCGACGCCCTGGCAACCGGCAAGGCCGAGATGCCGCAGCTCACCACCCCGCGACTCTACACGGAGAAGGATCGCGACTTTCTCAAACAACAGTAGGAGCAGTAACACATGGCAGAAGAACCGATCGTGGAGCCCGCGGCACCGTCCGCGCTGGCCGAAGTCCGCAACAGCAACGTCGCGGAGGCATTGGCGGAGAATTTCAAGGCTTTCGACGCCGGAGGTGACGAGGAGCCGGAGGACTTCTTTGCGGACATCGCGAAGGACTTCGACGGGGACAAACCGGCGGAGGAAGAGCCCGCCGAGGAGAAGCCATCTGAGGAGGACAAGCCGGCGGAGGAGAAGCCTGCCGAGGACGAGGATGACATCCCGCCCAACCTCAACGACAAGCGAAAGGCCGAGTGGCGCGAACTCAGGGCGTCCCGCGAGGAAGCCAGGATCGCCAGGCAGAAGGCCGAGCGGTTGCTCGCCGAGCGGGACAAGGAGTTGCAGGAGAAAGCCAAGTTCGTCGAGGAGGCCGAGAAGGAGCTTGCCATCTCCCGGGTGGAGGGCACCCGCGAGTTCAAGGAGACCGTCGACCAACCACTCAAGGCGATCGAGAAGGCGATGTCGACCATCGCCAAGGATGCTGGGGTGAGCGTGGAGAAACTGTACGACGCCCTTGAGGAGCCCGACTTCGAGAAGCGCCGGGCCGCGCTCAAGGAGGTCACCGCTGACATGGACGACATGGATCGGCAGGAGGTGTACTCCGCGGCCAAGGAGACGCAGATCCTGCTGTCCCGCCGGGCCGAGATTTTCGCCAAGGCCACCGAGGCGGCCAAGGAGGCCAAGGCGGTGCAGGAGGCCCGCGCCGCCAAGGAGGCGGAGCGCGCCAAGGCCGAGTTCAACACGGCTGTCGAGAAAGCCGTCGGGATGTTCGGCGAGAAGAAGGTACTCTCGGCGCTGGTGGGTGAGGGGGAGACGGCCGAGCAGGTCGCCGAGAGCGTGCTGGCAAAGGTCAAGCAGTCCGGTTACGACGGTGCCTCGGTCGGCACCAAGGCGTACGCCGCCGCCGCCGGAGTCATCCTGCCCAAGGTCGTGTCCAAGCTCAACACCGCCTTGGCCGAGGCGCAAACCCTCCGCGAGCGGGTGGCCGAACTGTCCAAGCAGGGTGCGTCCGTGTCGACCGGCGAGCCCAAGTCGGGCGATTCCGGGGACGATACCGGGGAGCCGTTCGAGGACCTGGCCCGCGACATGGGGTCTCCTGGGGCGTCCGTGGACGTGGTCGGGCGGCTCAAATCGGTCTTCTGACGAGTGCTGTTCGGGGCGTGTGTCGGAGGGGCGACCGGGAGACCGGTCGCCCCTCTTGAATTTAGGGCTTGACGAATTGTCAGGGTTTGCGAAATTCCCCGTGAGTTTGCGGGCCTTCAAAACCGCGTCCGAGTATAATCCCCGGCCACCGCGGTCGGTCCTTTCCGGCTCGGGTTAGGAGAACACGACGAATCACGGCACCCCGAAAACCGGGCGGCCGTCTTCTGTTCCACTCCAACCTGAAAAGAAAGGACCACCACCATGGCCGAAAGCTACACCATCAACGACCGGTTCGCACGCGACACCAATCGCATCACCGGCAAACTCCTCAAGCGTTCGATCTGTTCGAGCGTCTGGAACCGCCTCGTGCTCAAGGAGACCTTCCCGCGCGGCATGGGCGACACTCTGCGGGTCATCACCGTCGGGCGCAACCTGCCGGACGACACGGACACCTGGAACCCCGTTGTCACCTCCGGCGCCGGCTCCTGCGTGCCGACTGAGTACGAAGTCGGGCACGGCTTCGACGAGGCGACATTCACCATGAAGGAGAAGGCGCTGACCTCGATCCCGATCTGCGTGGACACCACGTACGGAGCCGACCGCGTCATGCAACAGGCCGCAGCGATGCTGCGCAACCTGGAGCAGGTCAGCACCTACGTCTGGAAGCGCAAGGCGATCACCGACTACATCGAGGTCTCCAAGAACCACTTCGTGGCAGCCGCCGGCTTCCCGAAGAACGAGACCACGTGGCCGTCGGTCGAGCCGACCTCCGTGCTCACCCAGAAGATGCTGAACAGGATCTACACGGATCTGATCGCCGAAGGCGCCGATCAGGACGGTGGCTCGCTGGGCCGCGCCGAAGGCGGGCGCCCGCAGTTCATCCTCGTCACCTCGGCCGAGGCGTCCGACAACATCATGCGGGAGACCGGCAGCAACAACATCAACGCGTTCCTCCACAACGCGAAACGCGTGCCGGAGTTGCTCCAACCCCTCGGTGTCGAGCGCATCATCCGTGGGTTCTACCACTACATCGACAACCTGCCCCCGCGCTACACGTACTCCGGCGGGACCTTCACCGAGGTTACCCCGTACGAGAGCGTGGCGGCGTCCAGCGGCACCAAGCTCAAGATCCGTCAGGCGTACCGCGAAGCCCCCTACGAGGCCAGCTTCGTCTACCTGCCGACCGTGTTCTCGTGGGCCGTCCCGCAGCCGACCTCGACCATCGGGTCGAAGACCAAGTGGAACCCGCAGACCTACATGGGCGAGTGGCAGTGGCTCAACATCCAGGACCGGGACGACAACCCGCTCGGGCTGATCGGCTTCTACTACGGCCTGCTGCGCTGCGCGGTGAAGCCCGGCATCCCCGAGTTCGGCTACTGCATCATGCACAAGCGGTGCGCGGCTGACCTCGACATCACCGGCTGCGACGAGACCGGCTCCGACGCCACATCGTCCTTGCTCGGAAGTGACGACAGCTACTTCGTCGTGTGA
>CAZXQE010000087.1:0-2997 GCA_964643015.1 uncultured Gammaproteobacteria bacterium | reverse complement strand
CATTTTAACATTTTTTTTCTTCTTTTCATAGTTTTTGTTTTATGTTTTGGTATAAGTTTTTTTGTCAAACCCGAATTTGACAGATTTAATATCAACCAATGAACTTAATATTTTAAATTCTTTATACCAAGCTTCTTCCAAAATATCTCTTTCCGAAGAATTTGATAATTTTGTTAATTGATTTTCTTCTTTGGAATCCATAACTTTAATAACATCTTCATAAGCACTTTTTAATTTCACTTCAAATTCAGAAACATCGCTTTTACTTCCTAATTTTTTTACTTTGGGGTAACAACTGAGAATGAAATTGAAAGCTTTTTCTTCCGTTTTTGAGATTGTTGAACCTGTTTCCGTTCCGAAATAATTTGAAATACGAGTAAGTTTTTTTTCTTTTTTAAGATGATTGTAAATATCGGTTGCAATAATATTGATTCTTAACAATAATTTTTCTTTGTCAACGGAAAGTAAAGAAGAAAGTGCTGTAACTGATTGTTTTTTGTTTTTTTCGTCTAAATACAATAATCCTGCTTCTTTCATAATTTTAAATTGATTTCGGTCTGCATCGTCAAAATATTCGGGTGTTTTGTTCATTGCAGTTTCTGTGTAAACTATCATAGCCATAACATCTAAGTTATACATAGTCCCTCCAAAAAAAAGACCTGTATATTAGATTGATAAAAATTGAAAAAATTCAAAAAGCCGCATATGCTTCTGGCAATTGAAACTTCAGGCGCAGTTTGCGGAGCCGCGTTTTTCGAGAACGGAATATTAAAAAAAAAGAAAAATCTGATTCTTCCGAAGAATTCTTTTTCAAAAATATTCGATTTAATAGATAATGTTCTTTCCGGAAAGAAACCTGATTCTATGGCTGTCGACTCAGGACCAGGCTCTTTCACAGGCATACGAATCGGAGTCGCGTTAACCAGAATATACGGACAATTTTTGAAAATTCCGGTGATTGGAATCTCAAGTTTGGATTGCATTTTTTATACCGCTATGAAACAAAGCAAAAATAGCGCGAATATCTTCCCCGTAGTTGACGCATTGCGAAACGAGGTTTACACGGCAGACTACAGGCAATCCGAAAGAAAAGGAGCATATTGCATTAAAAGCATACAGGATTTAAAAAATACCGCAGATAAAAATACAATTTTCGCAGGATGGCCGTCAATAATAGAAAAATTTCGCGACAAATTCCATTGCGTAGAAGCCGTTCCGGACGCTGAAACTGTTGGTCTAATCGCTGCTGCGAAAATGGAGAAGGGAAACTATTATTCCTTTGACAAATTGCTGCCTTTATACATACGGCTGTCGTTTGCCGAAGAAAAATTAAAAAAAATATAATATGAACAAAATATTTTTAACAACAATACTGACTCTTTTTCTTATGCGATTCAATCTGCCGGCGGATCAAACAGACGCGTATTATCATTATATCCGCGGAAACGTTTACGAGGCGGCAGGAGATCCTTATACTGCTCTCAAAGAATACGAAAAATCACTCTCTTACGATACGGATTCCGTTTATTTGAAAAAAAGACTCGCGGATTTATACCTAATGACAGGAGATATGGAGTCCGCGAAAAAACATATCGAAGAAATACTCATAGTTAAACCTGAAGACACAACCGCCCTGGACATCCTGGCAAGTATTTACGCATTCACTAAAAACTATAAAGATGCCATAACGATTTATGAAAAAATACTTGCCAAAGAACCGCAAAATAAAAAGGCGTTGCACAATACAGCTTTTTTATACACAAAACTGGGTATCTACGACAATGGCGCGATTTTTTATGAAAAATTTCTTGAATTGGAGCCGTCGTCTCCTGAAGTGTATTCAGCGTTGGGCCTTATCTATTTAAAAATCGGCAATAAGGAAAAATCCGATTTTTATCTGGAGAAAGCGCAGGAAAAAGCGACTAATTCCATATCATCTTTACTGTCTTTAGCGGAATTCTATGCCGGACAAAACGAAAATGAAAAAGCCGCCAGATTATACGACACAGTGCTGGAGGAAATCAATGATGAACCTGAACTTTTTCTAAAAGCAGCAATTATAAATCTTAAACAAAAAAATTACGACAAATCCAGAACCTATTTTAACCGGGTTAAAGCTATCGACAAAAACAACCAGTTCGTGCCATATTATCTCGGAGTGATATCAATGGAAGATAATAATTACGACGACGCTATATCTTATTTCGACGAGGCAATCGCTCTGGACGACAAATTCGGCGAAGCGTACCTCCATAAAGGCATACTGCTTACAGTTATAGGAAAATCAAAAGAAGCCGTAAAGGAATTAAAAAAATCGCTTGAAACAGGCGCAAATTATTCTGACGCTCATTTCTTTCTTTCTATAAATTATGAAACAATGAAAAAATTACCGGCTGCTGAAAAGGAAATAAATGCCGCTCTCAAATCCGAACCGGAAAACACAAAATATCTTTTTCAAGCAGGGGTAGTGTTCGACAAAAGAAAAAAACTTGCGGAATCCGAAAAGGCATTTCAAGAAATCATCCGACTGGATCCTTCAAACGCAATAGCGTACAATTATCTGGGTTATTCATGGGCTGAAAAGAATCTGAAACTTGAAGAAGCGGAAGAGATGATTAAAAAGGCTATTGAAATTGATCCAAAAAACGGGGCATATCTTGATTCTCTGGGATGGGTCTATTTTAAACAGAAAAAATTTAAGGAATCAGTCAAGTTCATACTTGAAGCTTCCGAAATACTCTACGACCCTGTTATTTTCGACCATCTCGGAGACGCATATTTTTCCGTCGGAGATCTGCCTAACGCAATTACTGCATGGGAAACTTCAATATCTCTGGAAAAAAATAAAAAAATATCCAAAAAAATAAAAAAACACATCTCTAAAGTGCAATGGTCAAAAGAGGCGGTAAAAGCAAGGGCATTGAAATCATTTACAGGCATCAAAACAATTTCCGGATTTTCCGAGATAACATCATTCTCAGGCAAAACATCTTTTTT
>CAZXQE010000086.1:0-3006 GCA_964643015.1 uncultured Gammaproteobacteria bacterium | reverse complement strand
GAGGAAATTGTTATCGGCAATATAAGGGTTGCTATTGTCCATTTTAACCCCTTGGCTATTGCTAATAACAGCATAGCGAATAATGCTGCCATTATCATAATCGCCATTTTGGTTAAAACCGGCATCGACAGCTTCATCAGCAAAAGTAATACCAGTCCAATCACCGCGAGTGGTGGTTGCTTCGGCTGAAGTCAAAACGACCATATTACTAGCAGTACCATTAATTTTTAAGGTACCACGCACAGTAATGCCCTTACCTTTTTTAAACTTAATGACTGTCCCTGGTTCAATGGTCAAAGTTGCCCCAGAGGAAACTTCAATATTTTCGCTAACAATATAGGGGCTATTAGCCGCTGTCCAATTGGGGCTAATAATATTACCAGAAATTGTAGTAGCCGCCTGACTTGGACCAGCCACCAACAAGATTCCTGCCGCAGCCAAACAGCTGCTTAACCAATGTTTCTTGTTCATAAATATTAACTAGTTAGTAGATTACTTATATTATAGCAAAAATTAGCTTAGAGCCCAAATCCATTGGCTAGCAATGAAGATAATATAGACCGAAATTAAAACCCAACCTTCCCAACGATTAAAACGACGATCAGTTTTATAAAATAACAAAAACAGACTAGCCAACAAAACTGTCGCCACGCTGGTTAAATAAAAAGAAACACTCGGGCCGGTTTTTAATTTAGTAAATTGCAAAATAACTCCGATAATCAAAATATTGCTGACTGCTGATCCCATAATATGACTAATCGACAACTCCCCGACATTACGCAAACAAGATTTGATAGTCACGACAATCTCTGGCAAATTGGTGCCAATAGCAAAAATCGCTGACCCCATAAACAATGGTGTCAGGTTAAATTCAAGTAATAATTTTTGCGCGATATTAGTAATTTGATCAGCCGCTATAATCACCAATAAAAAACCAACTACCGCCAGCCACAGATAACGATTGGTTAGCCAATTAATAAATCGAATTGGTCGCCAAATTCGATATTGTCGCCGACACCAATCTAAAAAGTCATGCTCTTCGGCTGATGTTTCCTCAATTAACTCCGGCAAAGTGCGAACTTTTAATAAACTAGTTCGTCTAGTATGCCAATAATCATAAATAATCATGACAACGTAGGCCAAAATCATTAAAAGACCGTCCCAACGATTGAGCCAACCTTTGAGTCCTAAAATTAAAGGTAAGGCAAACAGCAATAAACTTGGCAAAACTTTCCAAACTAAACCATCGGTTTTAATTTCACGATTAGCCACAATCGCCACCCCCAAAACCAAACCTAATAAAATAATAATACCGCCCAACAAATTACCCATGGACAGGCTGCTAATACCGCGATGGATTGAGTTGACACCTAAAATAATTTCCGGCACGCTAGTCAAAAGACCGAGCATCAAACCCAGAAAAAAAATGTTAATCCGCCAATGATCAGCCAAGCGCTTGATATTGCCAACCAATAAATCAGCACCAAAACCAAGTACTCCAAATAAGCCAATCAAGATAACAATCATCCAGCCGATTGACATAAAAAAAGAAAAATTAAAGTAAAGCTCTTTTAATAGTAGCAAAAAAACCAATTATTGTATAATATAGCTAGGTATGGCCATACTACTACAAGTTCAAAATTTAAATAAAAGCTATGGCGGTCAGCTAATTTTTAGCGGGCTAAGTTTTACTGTGGCGGAAAAACAAAAGCTTGGCGTTATTGGCCGCAATGGCGCCGGCAAATCAACCCTACTCCGGATTATTACTGGTAGCGAAACTGCTGATAGCGGCCAAGTAATTATCGGCCCCACCGCTCACTTGGGCTATCTAGAGCAACAATCTGAATTTACGCCAACCGAAACAGTCTTGGATTACCTACAAAGAACTAGCAGCCAGGAAGCTTGGCGCTGTCAAAGCCTAGCCAGTCGTTTTGAATTAACCGAGGAACGTTTAAAGCTACCAATTACCAGCTTATCTGGCGGCTGGCAAATGCGCGCCAAACTAACGGCGATGCTACTCCTGGAACCAAATCTGTTACTTCTGGACGAACCAACCAACTACCTAGATTTAAGTACCCAGATTTTACTGGAAAAATTTCTTAAAACTTATAATGGCGCCTTTTTAATTATTTCTCATGATCGTCATTTTCTTAAAAATACCTGCAGCGAAACCCTAGAAATTACTGCCACCAGCTGCACTCACTTTCCTCGGCCAGTTGAGGAATATTTAGAATACAAAGAACGGCAATTAATTAGTCAGCAAAATTACAATCAGAAAATCGAAAAGCAAACCGAACATCTGCAAGACTTTGTTGACCGCTTCCGCTTCAAAGCTTCCAAGGCCGCCCAGGCTCAGTCAATTATTAAACAGATCGATAAAATTTCCACCCAAAAATTAGCCCTGGCCGCCGCCGATAGTACTGTCCGCATTGCTATCCCTAAAGTTGAAAAACGAAAAACTTGGGCTGTCCACGCTAGCAAGCTAGCCATTGGTTATGGTGACCGAGTTATTGTCGATAAAATTAATTTGGAAGTTACTTGTGGTAATAAAGTAATTATTTTGGGCGATAATGGCCAAGGTAAAACAACCCTTCTCAAAACTTTAGCTGGTCTGCTCGAGCCTCTCTCTGGTCAATTTCAATGGCTACCCAACCTCAAAAAGGCCTACTATGCTCAGCAAACCACCGAAATGCTAAATCCGAGCGAACAGGTTGGCACTTATTTAAGACGGCTAGCCGCACCGGAAATTAAAACTGAGGCCGTTCTTAAGATGGCTGGTGACTTTCTATTTCGCGATGAAGACTTGAAAAAATCAGTTAGTGTTTTAAGTGGTGGTGAAAAATCACGACTCTGCTTGGCGGGCCTACTTCTGAGCCGCCCTGATGTCTTACTCTTAGATGAACCAACTAGCCATCTTGATTTTGCCACCGCTGAAGCTCTAGGTCAGGCACTGCACGACTGGACTGGCACGATTATTTTTACTAGTCATGACCGCACTTTTAGCCA
>CAZXQE010000085.1:0-3149 GCA_964643015.1 uncultured Gammaproteobacteria bacterium | reverse complement strand
TAAAAGCCAAGACTTTGGCTGTTTGCCCTCAATGTGGCAAGGCTGTTTTACCACATACTGCTTGTGCTTTTTGCGGTACTTACAAGGGTCGTCAAGTTCTTAAAGTTAAAACTGCTGCCACTAAAGCTGCAGCTAAGACTGCTAAACCAGCTGCCAAGAAAGCAGCTAAACCAACCAAGGCTGTCAAAGCTACTAAAACCGAATCAGCTAAGAAAGCTGCTAAATAATAATTATGGCCAATCGTCATTTGGCGCGAACAATTGCCATGCAGACTTTGTTCTGTTGGGATTTTAACGGTCAAAAAGATACTTTAGAAGATTTAGTGCGTGAAAATTTTCAGCAATTTGCCCCCGAATTTGATGATCATGGTTTTGTTAATGATTTAGTTAAAGGAGTAGTGGCCAATCTAACGGCAATTGATAATTATATCACTAAATATGCTACTGAATGGCCGCTTGACCAGATTACACCGGTTGATCGCAATATTTTGCGAATTGGCGCTTATGAATTGGTTTATGATCAAACAATTCCAGCTAAGGTCGCTATTAATGAAGCAATTGAAGTAGCCAAGAGCTTTGGCGGCGATGCCTCTGGCCGATTTGTTAATGGTGTTTTGGGAGCAATTTTTAAAGAAGTGCCAGCCAAAACAATCGATTTAGAAACTCCGGATAAAGAAGAAAAAGAAGAGGAAAAAGAAATATGCCCGAACAACGGCAATTAGCCCAAAAATTAAGAATAGACTTTCAGAATGAACGCCTGCTAATGCAGGCGTTAGTTCATCGTTCTTATTTGAACGAACATAGTGATTTTCCAGTTGGTCATAATGAACGATTGGAGTTTTTGGGCGATGCGGTTTTAGAACTAATTGTTACTGAGTATTTGTTTCTTAATTATCCAGAAAAGACGGAAGGCGAATTAACTGATTGGCGGGCTTCGTTGGTTAATGCTAAAACATTGTCACAAATAGCCAAAGAAATTGAATTAGATAAATACCTTTTTTTATCTAAGGGTGAATCTAAAGAAACAACTTCCAAGGGTCGTCAATATATTTTAGCTGATGCCATGGAAGCTTTGATTGGTGCTATCTATTTAGATCAAGGTTCTGCTGTTGCTAAGCGGATAATTAGTGAGTTGGTTCTGTCTAAATTAGACAATATTATTGCCAATAAACTTTATCTTGATCCTAAATCTTATTTCCAAGAAAAAGCTCAAGAAATTTATGGCTTTACACCGCGTTATGAGGTTTTATCATCGAGCGGGCCAGATCATGAAAAAACCTTTGAAGTCGGTCTGTATTTGAATGATAAAATTATTAGTACTGGTCGGGGAATGTCGAAACAGGAGGCTCAGGTTGATGCTGCCGAGAATGGCCTGAAGAAAGAAGGATGGCGCTAAGGCCGATAATTATTAAAACGTCAGCTAAATTAAAGATAGTCCACCAGTTAGTTAGATAATCAATAACGCCACCATAAATAAAACGATCATAAAGATTGCTATAAGTTCCAGCAAGTAAAAAGCTCCAACCCCAGATTCGGGTTGGTTGTTTTTTTATCTGATAAAGAGCAATTAAAGTCAGGAATAAAGTAACTGCAGTTAGACTGATTAAAAGGCTAAAGCCACTCCAAGGAAGGGAAAAAGCAATATTATGATTAAGACTATAGGTTAATGACCAACCAGGAAAAAGATTAATTTGGTGTTCCGACCAGTAGTTAAGGGCAGTTATTTTGAGTAAACGATCACTGACTAATAACAAAACAGCCCAAAAGAGGGCTGTTTTAATTATTTTAACCGATTGGTTTAATTTTTTTGTAACTGACTTTTGCATTTAACGCAAGAACTAGAGAATGGACGAGCGAGTAGGCGCTTTTCGTCAATTTCTTGATGACAATATTTACAGATACCATAGGTTCCCTCATTGATTTGCTTTAGAGCCAAATCAACATCGCGCAAGGTTTTTTCTAATATTTCTTCGGTAGCAATATTGGTGGAATATTGACCGACTTCTTGAGCGTTTTCATCGCTTTCTTCACCGTAATCAGGAAAAGTGCTGGTAAAGTCATTGGCATTACCAGATTCTTTGGTAGCAAAAGTTTCTAAAGCTTCAGCAGTTTCGTTTTTTATACGTAATAGTTCAGCTTTAATCTGCTGGATGGTTTCTTGTTTCATAACAAAAATAAACTAAAATAAATCCTTTAACTATAACTTAAGTATAGGTGATAGAGGGCTTTTTGGCAAGCTAATTTAGGCAATCGGGGAGTTCAAATAGTCGGCCGTCATCGTGGTGTTTGAGGCTGAAAAATAAGGTATTTGATGGTAGCCAGTCTTTGATTTTTTCTGGCCATTCAATAATAATTAGAGTGTCTTTTTGCCCAGCCCAATCATTAATCCCTAGATCAATTAAATCTTGTCCGTTTAACAGGCGATAGGCATCAATATGAATCAATTTTTTAATAATTGTATGAGTGCAATCATACTGTTGCCAAATAGTAAAAGTTGGACTAATCACTGGTCGATCAATTCCTAGATATTTAGCAATGGCTTGAGAAAAAGCAGTTTTGCCAGCGCCTAAATCACCAGAGAGAGCAATAATTTCACCGCCATGGATAAAATCAACTAAGCGTTTAGCTAGTTTGGCGGTTTGTTTTAAATTAGTGGATAGATACTGCATAATTAAAAAAGCAGTTAATCAGTGGGCGCACAAGGAATCGAACCCTGGACCTCTTCGGTGTAAACGAAGCGCTCTAACCAGCTGAGCTATGCGCCCTAAATGTGCCGAGGACAGGACTTGAACCTGCAAGAAGTTGCCTTCACAAGCACCTCAAGCTTGCGTGTCTACCAGTTTCACCACCTCGGCCCGCAATTTAAGCGGTCTTTTTTGGCGTGGCCGCCTTTTTCTCACTAATATCCTTTAGACGCTTCTTGTAGCCTTTCTTTAAGAAGGTTAATTTAGCGCGATGGACAATAGCTTGTTTCTTGATTTCAACCTTACTGATAGTTGGTAAATTAACAGGGAATATTTTTTCCACACCAACACCATTAGAAATCTTACGAACAGTAACAGTGCTGCCAGCTTCACTACCATGTTTTCTGGCAATGACCAAGCCTTCAAAGTACTGAACGCGTTCTTTTTCTTCACCTTTAGGATTAAG
>CAZXQE010000084.1:0-3159 GCA_964643015.1 uncultured Gammaproteobacteria bacterium | reverse complement strand
AGGCACCAATATTGATGATCAATTTGATATTAGTCGCCTACGCTATCATCGTATTGTTATTATGACCGATGCTGACGTTGACGGTGCTCATATTCGAACCCTACTTTTAACTTTATTTTTCCGTCACTTTACTCCTTTAGTTAACGAAGGTCATCTTTATATTGCTCAACCACCACTATATCAAATTAAAAAAGGCGCTGCTGTTCGCTATGCTTATAGTGATGAAGAAAAAGATAAAATTGTTACTGAATTTGGCGGTTCTCCAGTTGAAGCCATCGTTACCGAAGAAGACGAAGAAGATGTTACTGAAGCCACCAAAGAAAGTGAGCAAAATGAAGAAAATGATAATAAAGCTAAAGAACCAAAAGCAGTTCGTCTACATATTCAACGCTACAAAGGTCTTGGTGAAATGAATCCTGACCAGCTTTGGGAAACAACCATGAATCCTGATAATCGTGTCTTAAAACAAGTTAGCGTTGAAGATGCGGCTATGGCTAATGAAATTTTTGAAATGCTAATGGGTGATGAAGTTGCCCCTCGCAAAAACTTTATCCAAACTCACGCTAAAAAAGTTACCAATCTTGATGTTTAAGCTTTTCTCTCCTATATAAAAATAAAACTGCGGTTTAACCGCAGTTTTATTTTTATTGAAAATCATTAGTCACTTATCGGCCCAATTTCAAATTGATCTTATCGGTGCCCGGGACTTTCTTTAAAAAGTTAGGGTGCCAATCAATCTTATATTTAACCAAATTGGTCTGATTATTTAAATAACTATCTAATTGCTTTCGACTCATTCCGACTAAATCTTTTTCATTGATCAATTGTTCTGGACGATTGAAAGATAAATTACTGCTATAACTAATTTCTAATTGAGCCTGATGTTGCTCAGGTAGCCAATTAACTAAACGATAGCTAAGTGATTGTTTATTAATTACTGCGCCTGGATTGTTTTGTTCTACTAGACCACTTTCAATTGTTTCTTGATTAACAACAGCTGCACCAACCGTTGCCTTAACAGTTACTGTAAATTCAGCTTTATTGTCACCAGCCTTGGCACTAACATCAACTGGCCAATTATTTTCATCTAACCAATAAACGGCTGTTTCTGAACCAACTTCTTGAGCAATCTTATCTTTAGCCTGTTGAGTAGCTATGCTCTTGACTTGAGCAACAGCCTGTTCAATATCATAAACGGTTACTATTGGTTTGCTAGCAACTTGATAATTTATCGGCTGCTCAGCAATAGCATAAATCTTTTCTTGTAAACCCGCCCAAAGACCAGGAATAGTAAACTTAGTTTGACCGGCAATAGCATTTTCTGCCTTTACGCTATCAGCATAAACATTAACTGTAACTCTTCCACCAGCTGGAACATTAACATATTCCTGAAGACGATATAATATTCCATTACTTGTTACCAATCTAGTAGTAGCCCTCAGTGGCTGATCTTTTCCGGTTTCATTAATCAAAACAACCTGACCAGCTAAAGTAGCTTCGCCAGAAACCTGTTCTTGGCCGCTAGCTGAAAAAGTTTGTTTATATTCAACAGTTTCTTGAATAAACTTACTTGGCAAAGCATCAGCAGCAATCGGAGTACTGTCGGTTAGATTGACTGTTTTATTAACAGTTTGAACATCGCTGGCTGGAAATAAGGTAATATCAACTCTAATTAGAGAATAATAAAACATTGCCAAAACGACGATAGCAATCAAGCCAATAAAGAAAAAAGCTAGTCGACGATAAAGACGGCTTGAGTTTTGTTCCGGCTCCAACTCAACTTCTTCCAACCACTCTGCTTCATCAATCATTTCTGGTTCTTCTTCAAAAACATGTTGCTCTACTGGATAGTCTTCCAAAATAGCACTTGGCATTGTTTCTTCAATTGGTTCCTCGCGAGCATCTTCCCAAACAGTAAATTCTTGCTCAGTGACTAAAGGTTGATTAGTAACCACTACCACTTGTGGTTGAGCTACTGTTTTTTTCTTAGCTGGAACAGTTGAAGCTTTTTTAACGGTCACTGGCTTAGTTTTAGAAGCTGTCTTTTTGATTGGCTTAGCAACTGCTTTAACAGTTGTTTTTTTAACTGGTTTAACCACCGACTTTGTTACTGGCTTTGCAGTTGGTTTTACCGCTGATTTTTTAGTCGTCATTTTAGCAGGACGTACCTTGGGTGGACGACCAGCTAAGCGACGAGCTGGTTGCTTGGCCGAAGATTGGCGCGACGCAACCGCTGATTTTTTTTGAGGCATAAAATAATTTAATAATTTTCTATTTATATTATACCTAAAATTTGACCTTTCCTGCAAATTTTGCCATTAAATCAGTCCACAATTTTGGCTGACGATTAACCTGAAACCCAGTCGCTATAAGCTTTTTATCACTATTTAGATTAATTTCTAAGAATACTTGGCTGTTGCCTGGATACTGTAATAAGATCTCTTTTAATGAAACTAACTCCTCTTGATTGAGCTCACCATTTAATATTAAGTTTAATGGCTCTGGCAAACTATTGACTGGACCAGTTATAACCGGGCCTGAAGAACGAGTTTCTTCTTTAATCCCCCAATTGCCATTTCTAGCTCTTTTTTTAGCTCCAGGTAATTCTTTAAAAGCTGCCAACTGATCTGGTAAATTATCCAAGGTTAAGTAAATTGCTTTCTCCGCCAAAATCTTTCTTTCGTTATCTTTATCCGAAATAGTCCCCTGACATAAAACTGCTTGACCATCGCGCCAAACATCAGCTGTTGCGGCTAGTAAAGTTGGGAAAACAATCACTTCGGTATTACTAGTATCATCTTCTAATTTTACAAATAACATTGATTGATTAGCTCTAGTCATAATCTTTTTACTGCTTGCCACCATGCCACCAATAATCACTGTTTGCTCATTAGATAATTTAACTAAATCTCTAATTGGCGTAACGGCCGTTTCTAATTGCTTACGATAATCAACAAATGGATGTTCAGTAATATAAAGACCTAAAAGTTCGCGCTCCCAAGCTAATTTAGTTTGACGATCAACTATTGGTGCTGGACTCAACTGAAGCGGCGGATGCTCAATACCACCAATACCAGCAAATAAACTGTTTTGACCGCTTAACCTATTTTGATTAATATCTTTATTATATTTTAATATTATTTCAATATTCTGTAATAA
>CAZXQE010000083.1:0-3162 GCA_964643015.1 uncultured Gammaproteobacteria bacterium | reverse complement strand
TACACAAGGCAACTTCTATGCAGGTCTACTGACAAGCTGGCGTATTCCGCTTATAAAGAGAAGTTTTTTCACTCCTTATGCAGAAGCAGAAATGATCGGTAATGAAGTTTGTTATCCGGACTTATTATTTTCCAGGACCGGTGTTTCTTTTGATCTATTAGAAGGTTCTTCATTTTCTTTTTCGTTTAATCCGTATTATTTTGCTCAAACTGAAAATATGCAAACGATCTATCACGGATTGGGGCTGCAGTCTTTCGCAGATTTTCATCCGGCGCCTTTCCTTGGTTTCAAGCTTTCTGAGTCTTTCCGTATTACTCCCGGACAAAAGGGTACTATAATGCTACCCTCAGATAATTACAGGGGTATTGTATCCGCTTCCTTTAGTGATGAATCATCAGGGCTGGTATCTATTAGTCAGGCGGAAGTGTATTGGTATTCAAAAAATACCAGGATTACGGCAATGGAGGCATTTAAGCTTGAAAAACTAAAAGCAGGAATATACGGCGACTTTTTATGCAGTTATTCAGAATCTGATAACAATCAAATACAATATGCCTATACACTGGGTCTTTTTACCCGCGGTAATATTTCTTTGTCCGGACTTGCCTCTTTCACTCTTGAGGCGGGAATCGGATGGGATTTTACCGAAAATACAATTGATGCTTCATTCTCATTTTGCCAGTACTGGTAAAAAATACCAGTAGGTCATGTGAACATTTTCTTTACTGCGCTCAGTCTTTTTAGCTTTTCCAAAGTTGTAAGAAAAGCCCTCTGTGTTAATCCGTAACCGCTTTTTCTCGCTTTATCGATTATAGCGCCGTATAAATCTGCTGCAGCATAGAGAATAAATCTGCTGTCTTTGTCATATAAATTAATTACAGCCAAACCTTCTTCATATTTTTTTTCTGCAATCGAAGCATAATGCTCCCATAAACTCATAAATTGCCCGCTTGACCCCTGTGTACAGCATAGATCTAAATCAACGCCGTATTCCTCTAATTTTTCCCGGGGAAGGTACACTCTTCCTTCTTTATAATCTTCTCCAACGTCGCGAAGAATATTTGTAAGCTGCATAGCAGTCCCAATATCAGAAGCACTTTGGTGAAGATCATCCCTATGCTGAACTGCCAGTATGGGTAAAAGCATGTCGCCCACACTGCCTGCTACATTGTAGCAGTAGGTTAACAATTCATCTTCTGTTTCAATGTTTACTTGTTCAGCATCTGCATACTGTCCTTTAAACATCGCTTTAACAGCCTTTACATCCATGGGAAATATTTTTTGTACTTCTTCAAGACAGCGGTATATAGGATCATCAATGGATTGTCCCTGTAAAAAAGATTCAAGTTTTTGTTCTTCCTCTTTAAGAAGAGCTATATCATGTTGTAAATCCCCTATATTATCAAGGCGGCGGTTGAGTGCATAATACACCCACACCGCCTCTTTTTTTGGGGAGGGCAGTCTGTTAAAGGCCATGTAGAATGTTTTTGAGTATTCTTTCATGACTTTTCTGCAGTATTCAAAGTCTCTTTTATTTTTTTTGCTTATCATCTTTTATAATTTCCCGGACAGCAATTTCGGCACTGGTTAATACAATCGGCACTCCGGCTCCGGGATGATTGCTTGCTCCTGCAAAATACAGATTTTTTATAGTCTTTAATGCAGCCTGAGGGCGGAATGCGTTGCTCTGCTTGAGACTTGGACGCAGACCGAAGGCAGCACCAAACTGTGCATTGAACCGGCGTGTTAAGTCGAACGGTGTTATAACAGTTTCGCTCACAATATCTTTTTCGATGTCTTTGAGTGCATTAATCCGGTTAAGAGCTTTAAGTATCTGAGTTCTAACTTTTAAAAGAAATTCCGGATCATCCCAATTGGTTTTATCGGTCTTGGTCTCAGATACCGGAACAAGAACGTAAATTCCGTCTTTGCCCTTCGGTGCAAGATCCGGGTCAACGGTGCTCGGTGCATAGACATAGATTGACGGCTCTCCGGGGAAACGGCCTTCAAAAATATCTGCAATATTCTGATCAAAATCTTTTGAAAAGATGATGTTGTGCATCTGTATTTTACCCTTGAGGCTTCTCTTAAGTCCAAGATAGAGCAGGTAGCCCGAACACGAATAATCCATAGCATCAATTTTTTTGTCAGTATACTTGCCCTTAATTTTTTCATCGTCTATCAGATTTTTCACTGCATAGGGGAAGTCTGCGGTGTTGAGCACTATGTCAAAATCCATGTCTTTTCCGCCTGCACGAACGCCGTGAGCCTTCCCATTGTTTATAAGAATTTTCTCGACCGGGGCCGAAGTCTTAAGTTCAACTCCTTCTTCTTTACAGAGTTTAATCATTGCCTCTGCCATTGTTCTCATTCCTCCCTTCATGTACCAGACGCCGTAGAGCATCTCTATCATGGGAATCATTGAATAGAGTGAAGGACCCTGATACGGAGAAATACCGATATACAGTGTCTGGAAGGCGAGCATTTTTTTTATTTTGTCGTTTTTTACAAATTGACCGATCATGTGGTCTGCACTGTCAAAGGTTTTAAGCTGCATCGCCTTTATGAGTGTTGAGGGATTAAAAAAGTCTGTCGGCTTTCTAAAGCTTTTTACTATAAAATGATCGCGTGCTAGAATGTAGCGTGTGTAAATGGTGCTCAAATACTTAAAAAAACCGTCTGCACTATCTTTTTCCAAGGAATCTAAAAGATTATGAAGAAGAGTCAAATCTGAGGGAACTGATATTGTTTTATCAGGATAATGAAGATCATAGAGCGTAGTAAGCTGTTCAATTGGTATGTACTCATCCGGGTTTTTACCGCAGTCTAAGAAGACCTGCCGGTAAATTTCGGGCATCATGACAATGGTCGGACCCAGATCGAACTTGTAGCCGTCTTTTTCAATTCTGTTCATTCTGCCGCCTGCGAGTGCCTCTTTTTCAAAGACAGTCACTTTATAACCCTGATGCTGCAGACGAGCTGCACTTGCCAAACCCGAAACTCCGCCGCCGATTACTGCAATAGACTTCATAACTCCTCCTGAAAATAATTAATGATGCAAATGTTTTCTGTTTGAAAGAAATTGCCTATGTGTAGTTTACAATGTATACTTACGTAATTATGTCTGATAAATCATTTTTTTGCAATCAGAATATTTTTACA
>CAZXQE010000082.1:0-3238 GCA_964643015.1 uncultured Gammaproteobacteria bacterium | reverse complement strand
GAATACCACCTGTCTCCGGTGTAATCAAGTCATACCACAAATCGGGAAACCATTTTGCCCAAGAAATAACGTCATACCATTTACGAAGATTCCTCGTGAACATATCAGATTCTTTTACACCTCTCGCACTTACGGTAGGCGTAAAATCAGGATTATAAATATCGGTTCTACTTTCTTTGTAATCATACTTTTTGTTGTCCGATTGAAAATGATTATAAGATGTCACTCTATATCCACCTCAATTTCGTCAACGGTGTTTGTCAAATCTTCATCCTGTGCAGAATCTTCATCTTCGACAATGTGTTTACCATATTCTTCCTTGCGCCGTTCATAGAATTCATAAATGTCTTTATACTCACAATGAGGCAATCCTTTTAAATCACGGACATAATCAATATATCGCCATAATGTGAAATCTACCTTATCCTGTGGTTTCTCCTTGAATCTAGGCAATATTGATATTACGTCAACCGCCTGTTCAACTGCACGGCTTAACTGTCCGAAAGTTGACATTCCACCGCTTAAATCGGCTGCGGATAATTGCGAAGGATTAATCTTTGCCGCAGTTGCGGCTTCTTTCGCCAATGACCCCCAATCCTTAGCTTCTTTTGTTTCCCCTCTTGCTGTTGCACGTTCCTCTTTTACACTGTATCTGATATACTTCAACAACGCTTCGGTATGCATCGCAGTTTTTTCCGTGTAATTGTTTTTCAATTGCCGGTATTTTTTTTCAAAGTGAAAATATTCTTCTCTTTCATATCCGTAATTCCATCGTTCGAATATTTCATCGGTCAATACAAAATCTTCAATACGCATTAAATTATCAACGTCTGCGTTTGCCATCTGTGCCTTCACTGTTTCGGGATCAAACTGCGAAGAACTCCATGTCAATTCACGATTTTGTTTTATCGCTAGATTTTTCATATAGACCCCAAATGGATTTTCAGGGTTTTCCTGTACCGCTGATTCCCAATAATCATATAAGAACGGCCGATCTATTAATTTAAGTGTCTCTTTCACTTTGTCCATACTTATATTGCCATTTGTTTCCGTTGTCATTTGTTGCATACAATCTTTACAATACGGATAACGTTGTGTAGCCTTGTGTATGGCGTGATAACTGACATAGAACTCATTGCGTGATTTTAATTCGCCGCAACGCGAACAAGACAAGGTAGGGGGCAACTTTGTAACTGTTTTACCGGTAGAATTTTTTGATTTTACTGCCATAATTATCACATCCTTTCATTCATTTTTTTGCATTAAAAAAGGGAGGTTAAACCTCCCGTCACTTATCTAAAACCCATTCTATCCTCTTCAAATTCTTCTTCATCATCTTCTTGATTATCATCAATACTAAAACCGATGAGGTTAGTATTTTCTTTGAATTCCGGTTCCGGTTTTGTCTCCGGGTACTCTTTATAAAATCTATATGTATTCCGTTCAGTATTCAAAGCATACACAGTCGCTGTATCCGTGACTTTTATTTTATGTAACTCGATATGCATTTGGATGATAGGAGAGATAATGTTCACGTAAACACTTTCCGCAATGATGCCTAACGCAATTCCAAAAAGTAGATATACAAACATAGTTAAAACCGATTACCTTTCTAATTTAAAATAATATCGTAGGTCTTTCTTTTGCCTTGTCTTTCTGTGAACTCAATCAGGGTAGCACCAGCTTTTGAACCCACTAATAAGTCATCCGCATAATCATCAGAACCCATAATACTCGGTACTCGAATCACATCGATATTATTTGAAACACCTTCACCAACTGTTTTTACAGCACTTGAATGTTTATGAGCAAAAAAGGCATAATCAAAAAATATACGATATTTACTACTGATATCTTTAATAAAAGTGTCCGGATTCTTTACGTCATGACCATGACATGCCAAAATATTATAGTTGAAAATCTTAAAGATAATATGTTTGTCCTCACACTCCACAACATTTATTCTTTCATTGCTTTCCAATAAATCATGAATATAAGCAAAAATGATTTTCTCCATGTCTTCGTTTGAAAATTCATTGGCTTTTGTTCCAAACGGCCTGATTTGAGAATGATTGGCGAACGGAGCTTGGTAATATGTTATGTATACATATTCACTCAACTTACTTAACCACGAAACCATAAATCTCATGAATTGAATTGTCTGTTGTGTCATGCCGATTTTTAATTGAGATAGCTGTTGTAGTCTCAATGTCATGCCCTCTATAAAATCGCCGAGTGCTAATACAGTTAAATGGCTAATTTGATTTTCCTGTATAATTTCAACTACTTCAGAAAGTAATTTATTCAACCTTTCGTACATAATTTCAAT
The DNA here is from genome assembly GCA_964643015.1 of uncultured Gammaproteobacteria bacterium. GTDB lineage: Bacteria > Patescibacteriota > Patescibacteriia > Patescibacteriales > Patescibacteriaceae > UBA1359. The sequence goes on along the minus strand of CAZXQE010000082.1, from coordinate 909 downwards.
GTCATAAGCATTGGTAATACTCTTGAACTGTTTCCCGGTATGGGAATCCGCAAACGATAATACATATTCCTTGCGGGTGTCTTGTAATAATAGCGGCTTAAATTTAGGCACAGGTATATCGCACATTTGTTTTACCGTATTAATAAATTCTTCATACAACAATTCGGTGCGTGAAGTCTCACGAATAATACGGTTTAAATCCAATCGCAACGACTGAATTTTATTTTTCTCTTTTTGTAATTCAATTTTCTGGACTTCATATTCACCCAACGCTTTTTCATCGGTAATATTCTCATTAGCAAACTTATTAAGCATATATTTATATATGGCATATCCACCATATTCGGCAGGTTGCAACGCTTTCCGCAAACTGTCATAATGACAATCAAAACCGCAATATTGTGCTATATCAGTCCATTCCAAATCAGCCGGTTTTTCTTCAAGTTTAATTCCAGCAAGCCTTAAAAGATGTTGCATCTGATCTTCGTTTTCAATGCGTTCATACCTTGTATTCATTTTTCCTCCATACTCTAAAATATTTAAAGTAGGGAAGAAACCCTACTCATCCTTTTAATCAATCGAGCAATCCCGCCATTTCAGCAAGTTTGCTACGTTCCGTTTTCTCAAACATGACATATCCGAATTCCTCATGTCCTTTTAATTTTTCAATGAAAACCTTCAGTCCGGAATTTGCTTTGAATATATTGCTATCAGCCTGTTTAAAATCTCCGTTGACCATCAACATTGATTTTTCACAAAATTCTCCTTCAAGGAAGCCCCTGACTTTAGTCATGGGGATGAATTGAATTGCAATTCCTTATTCCTATAACTATACCCATCAAATCTTTGTGCAATTTTAAAATACTTATGACTTGCTCCTTGCACAATTCTTTTGCCGGTCTTGTCTTT
>CAZXQE010000081.1:0-3249 GCA_964643015.1 uncultured Gammaproteobacteria bacterium | reverse complement strand
GATCTTCAGGTGGACCTTGAGCGTCAGAAGGCAATCGATGAAATCGGAGATCTTTCCAGCAAGATCAAAAACCGGATCGCCAATGAAGATCTCATCGTTGAATCGGCCAAGATCTTCGGTATCGACATCGATGCATTGACATCGCATATACGCGATTACCATGAAAGGATTCAGCGAGCGGCAATATCAGACAAATTCAAAAAGTTGACTACGAAAGCCGAAGATCTCAGACGTGCTGACGACCTGGAAGGAGCCAGTAAGCTGATTGAGACCGAAGGCGTCGAGTTGAAGAATGAGCTATTCAAAACTAAAATTGATCCAATGACTCCTTTATCGGATCGGTTGATGAAAAAGTATGAACAGGAACGAAATCGCGAGGCCGGTCTGCTCGGGTATCCGCTGACCAAGTTTAAAAATCTATGTGAGCACATCGATGGATTGCAGCCAGGATTGTATCTCATTGGCGCTGAGACCAATGTGGGAAAGACGGCGCTGCTGACCAATATCGCATTGGACTTGATAGAAACCAATCCTAAGGTTCGCGTGCTATACTTCTCCCTGGATGACAGTTGGAGTGTAATCACCAATCGTTTTCTCAGCATTCTGACTGAACTGGAACTCAATCAAGTTCAAAGGAAGCAAGCATCCGAAGGAGATGCAAGGAGTATAAAGGTAGCTTACGAGCGGTTATGCAGTCTGTCGGATAGCGGAAGATTGCATATCAAAGATCTCAGTGAAGTCACCAATTTTAATCAAGCTGAAGCGGTATTGCGGGAACTCTACGAAGAAGGAAACCTGGCCGTCTTTATAGACGGTCTATACAACCTGGAAGTAGACAACAATGGCGGAGGAATTAGAGAGACTAATATCGAAAGAGCTAATAAGCTAAAGCTTCTTGTTGATACATATGCGATTCCGCTGATCTGCACAGCTGAGTTGAGAAAGAAAACTAAGGAGGAAGGCAAAGATAAGCCGCCTACGGTCAACGACCTCATGGAAACCGGCAAGTTTGGATATAACGCCAACATAGTATGGCTGCTGTTTCCTGATAATTATAAAGACTCTAAGGAGCAAGATCAGCCTATGATAAAATTAGACTATGCAAAAAACAAGCTGTCACATTACAAGGATTATCAATGCTTGATATTTGAGAAAAAGAAAGGCATCGTACGAGAAATACGCATCGACGATGATAGTTTGCTGCAGGATAATGTACCGTTGCCTAAATGTAAATGGTAATATAACTCGACCAAAGGGCTGGCAACGATGAGATGTCAGCCCGATGAGTCACTAACCAACAATTAATATGGAATCACTTATAAGGACAAGTTTGCATCTGAGCAGACAAAAATTTGAAAGGATAGAAGCAGGGCTGTCATTGAGCTTAACGGAAAACAAAGCGTTGTTCGCCCTGCAGAAGCTATTAGATAAGACCAACTATAAAGGCAACATCGATGGTCGCGTTGCGACCCCTGAGAATACGTTTCACTATTCTGGATTTCTTCCCCGGGTCCAATTTACGCCGGCTGAATATCTGGATGCTTACGGGCTACGGAGGTTTACCTCCGCACGGGGGTATCAGGAATTCAATTCTAATGAGCGCTCTGAGGCGATGAAAGCATTGCGGTCACTCGCTGACAAGAAGTTCAAAATAATATATGAGCGCAAACGCTGGGATGAAAAGAAAAAGATGGTCACTGACGTGATCATCACAGAGTCCTCGCTGATTCAGATCGTCTGGGGATTGATAGGTCTTACTGCGGAAGAGAAAAAGAAATGGGACGAAGGCCGATTCACTGAAACTGAACTTATGGATAGAAGCACTATCGCTGTAGAGTTTTCTCCAATAATGGTAGACCAGATTGATGGATACTTTATTCTGATCCCATCGAGCTTTTATGAAGACATTAAAGCCCAGATTCCAGCGGCGAAGTACAGCCAGTATATCCCTTTGTTTCTGGAGTGGCTGATACTTCAGGCGGAAATTCAAAGAAGGGCAAAGACCGGGTGGAAGATTGAGATCAACTTTAAAAAGCTTGCTGAAAAGCTGCAAATGAAAAGCATGATCAAAAAGCGGAAATGGACACAGATTCGCGAGAAGCTAAATGAATGCTATGAGATTGCGGTAAAGCTGGGATACCTGGAAGGCTACGGCACGGAAGAGGGCAGATATGATACCAAGGAAGTTTTCCTGCTCAGCAAGGAGCGCTTTGGAAGCAAGAAAGAGCTCTTGCTCTGCCCAAAAAAGGGGCAACCTCTACCCAAATAAAGAGCATTCTCTACCCAAAAAAGGAGCACTCTCTACCCAAAAAAGGAGCAGGCTGAAAAATAGGGGCGATAATAAATTATTAATAATATATAATATAAACTATGCTAAAAATGACATCCAAATTCGCTATTATTTTAAGATAATTATAAGATAATTATCATAGTCTGCCCCCTACGCCAAAGGCTGCGGGGGCATAGCGCGGGGGCTGACAGACCTAAAACATGTATGTATATTACAAATTCGAGCCCGGTTCAGCTCGCATATAATAAAATTCAAATTCTAATAAAGGTATGTATCATGAAAAGAAATTATCCTAAAAATAGAAAACCAACGGACAATATGGTCCAGCTCATGCTTCATCGTTACGGTGAACCCTACCTGCGCAAGCTATGGCAGGACAACGGCGGAGCTACAATCGCCAGCAGAATTCTGATGCAAGAAACCGGCCTGGAGATTACCGATATTCAGTTCTATTACCTCGCAAATAAATTTAACTGGAAACGAAGGATCCGCGATGATCATCCTATCGTAAAGCATGTATTAAGTGGAAGAGGAAACCGGGAACGGTACCGGCACATTATATTTCCGTGGGAGGAATCTTAAGGATTGGGTCCCATCTACCCACCCCCCGGTGTGAACCAGGCAACCAAATCAATCGATTTTCTAATAGAAATCCAGTTCTGAAATTTTTTTTGGTATTTTTTAATCCGGCCCTATGGGCCAAACCAACCAGAGGTATAACGTGAAATCAAAATACATAGTATACTGTCATATGTTTAAAACTACGCCAAGGAAAATGCGAGCTCTACTCCATCGATACTTCGGAACACCAGCGAAAGTTCGTGAACTTTCAATAGAGGAATTCTTCGCTCGAAGGGACGGACGTCTCTTCAATGGTCGTGATCCACGACCTTTCATCGATATTTGCATGGACCTTGAATTAAAAAAGCCAAGGTACGAGAAAATGCTGGAGATTCATG
>CAZXQE010000080.1:0-3302 GCA_964643015.1 uncultured Gammaproteobacteria bacterium | reverse complement strand
AGTCACTACACCTATACTACCAGTTAGTGGATTAGCACCAAAAAGACCACCACCACGCTTGCGTAGTTCACGATTATCTAAACGCAATCGACAACACATTGAACGGGCATCATCTGGATCCATGTCAGAATTGATGAAATTGGAAAAATAAGGAATACCATATTTACGAGTCATTTCAAAAATCTTTTCAGCCACTGGTGATTCCCATTGAAAGTCACTGGTTAGGTTGTAGGTTGGAATTGGAAAAGAGAAAACGCGCCCCTTAGCATCACCCTCCATCATCAACTCAGCAAAAATGATATTGATCATATCCATTTCTGATTGGAAATCCTTGTAACGCTCTGGCTTGAGTTCGCCGCCAATAATAACATTTTCTTCACCAATCATCTTGGATGGTTTCAAATCCATAGTGATGTTGGTAAATGGGGTTTGAAAACCAACTCTAGTCGGCACATTAACATTATACAAAAACTCTTGCATGGCCTGCTTAACTTCAGCGTAAGTCAAACGATCATAGCGGATAAATGGTGCCAAATAAGTATCAAAACTAGAAAAAGCTTGAGCGCCAGCAACTTCACCCTGAACAGTGTAAAAGAAATTGGTAATCTGTCCCAAAGCAGTTCGAAAATGCTTTGGCGGCTTGGATTCAATCTTACCACTAACACCACCAAAACCCTTGAGTAATAAATCTTTCAAATCCCAACCAGCACAATAAGAAGCGAGAATTTGTAAATCATGTAAATGAAGATCGCCATTTTGATGAGCTTCACGAATTGGAGCATTATAAACCTTGTTCAACCAATAAGTCGAAGAAATGATGGAAGCCAAATGATTATTGAGGCCCTGCAAGCTAAAGCTCATATTGGAATTTTCCTTAACTCGCCAATCACTCTGCTTGAGATAGTCATCCATGATTTTTTCCGAATCAACCATCAGCGACATATTACGCAATCGAGCATGTTGATCGCGATACAAAATATAAGCCTTAGCTTCTTTAATTAAACGATTGTTAATTAAAACCTCTTCGACAACATCCTGAATTTCTTCAACCGCAGGAATACTGCGTTCATGAAACTTTAAGTTAACCAGCTTAACAACCTCGTCAGCAATTTTAATAGCCTTTTCTTCATCTTCTGGACCAACAGCAGCAATAGACTTAGCAATAGCTTGGACAATTTTTTGTTGATCAAACTCAACAATTTCTCCAGAACGCTTACAAATTTTACTAATACCTTGACTCATAGGGGAAGCAATTACTTTTTTAATTTCAACAGCTTTTGCAGCTCTTGATTCAAATCTTGGAGCTCAAAATCAGAATAAACACTAGCAAAACGAATATAAGCTACTTTATCCATTTTCTTGAGCTGCTTCATAACAATCCGACCAAGATCTTGGCTAACTATTTCAGCTTGTCTAGTAGCCTGAATATCTCTTTCGATTAAATTAACCAATTGTTTGAATTGATCACTGTCAATTGGTCTTTTTTCTGTGGCCTTTCGTAAGCCAGAAACCATTTTGTCACGATTATAAGCTTCTTTGCGACCATCACGCTTAACAACTTGCAGGTCTAAAATTTCAGTTTCCTCGTAAGTTGAAAAACGAAAACCACACTTTAAACATTCGCGGCGGCGGCGGATCGACAAGCCGTCAGTGGCGACTCGCGAATCAACTACCTTAGTCTCAGAATGGTAACAAATCGGACATTTCATGTTTTTTGGCTAAAACTACATATTGTGCTTTAGGAGTTATACCTTCCACTAAATGTAGTTATCTAATGACTAAATTATAGCACTTTCTCAAAGTGGTCACAATAGTCTAAAAAGAGGCTAAGAATGATAAAAAAAGAAAAAAGACTATCCGTAGATAGCCTTTATTAGTTTAAAATAATCACAAGAATGTTGGCCAACAAAGACCCCCATTCAATTATTGCTGTGCTATTGAAAGTCAGAAAAAGATCATGAAACCAATTCTCATTTCCAAACTTTTCAACCTCACTATCAATTTCTTGTTGAGTGTAGGCAACCTTGCCTTTTTTGTGAAACAGTTTAATCTGCAAATCACTTAAAGGGTAGAATAACTTAACTCCCCAGCCGATCCCAAATGAATCAAGAATCGGATGAGTAAGCAAAGTTGTGCCAACAACTATTGCGACTTTAAAATCAAAAAAAATAACTAAGCAGAAAACTGAAATCGACAAGAATACTGAATGGGTAAAATTATCACGATGGAGGTGGCTCCACTTGTTAATCCTACTTTTTGAAATTATAAGACTCAAAAGATCTGGTAAAGCACCCATTACTGATCCAACGATCAAATACAAACTAGTTGTATTCCATCCAAACATATTGCCAAAGGCAAAAAACACCATACATCCAACAAAATAATGAGTAAACACAACTCACCTCCTATATTTTTATTTTTTAAAATGTGCGAATTTTAACTTAAAAATATACCACATTTAAACAAAAAAAATCAAGTTATAATTTTAGAAAAATTTTAATTAAAAAAGCTGCCAATTATTGGCAGCTTTTTCTTTATCTTTTTTTCTATTTAATCCTATTTTTTACATCAACTTCTTGCGAATAAAAGTTGGAATACTTAAATCACCTTCATCTTCATCGTCACTCGCAGCTGAAGTCATTGGCACCACTGGTCGAGCTGGCTCTGATTGAGCCTTTTTTAAGGCCGACATTAAACCTTTACGATTTTCTTTATTTTCATCAACCAGTTCTTCTACCTGATTCTTTTCAACAAAAGTGGTTGGTTTATAAAAATGATCATAACTCTTAACCACTGTAGCCACTTCTTCACCAGGACGACTATCAAAACCGGTCGCAATTACAGTAACTCTAATTTCATCTTTGAAATTGTTATCAACGGAAGTACCAAAAATAATTCGGGCCTCTTCATCAACGGAGCTAGTAATAATCTTGGCCGCTTCATGAATCTCATCCAAAGCCAAACTTGGTCCGCCAGTGATGGTGAACAACACTCCTTTAGCACCATCGATTGACATTTCGAGCAATGGTGAATTGATGGCAGCCTTAGCCGCTTCAATGGCACGATTTTCACCGCTAGCTTGACCAATACCCATGAGAGCACTGCCAGCATTCATCATAATTGACTTAACATCAGCAAAGTCAACGTTAATTAAAGCTGGAACATTAATAATTTCAGAAATACCCTGAACACCTTGACGTAAAATATCATCAACAATACCAAAAGCTTCTAAGATAGTAGTTTTCTTTTCAATAACTTGGAAAATGCGATCATTAGGAATAGTAATAACGGCATCAACTTTA
>CAZXQE010000079.1:0-3315 GCA_964643015.1 uncultured Gammaproteobacteria bacterium | reverse complement strand
TTTAGAGAATGGCACAGCTAATTTTACTGGAGCTGTCTCCGTTAGCACGCCAACTGCGGCTAGTCATGCTGCTACTAAGGCGTATGTTGACAGTATTATAACTTATAATACTTCTACACCTACCGCAACAGTTAGTTTAATTGATGGTAATTTAAATATGCGGGGATTTAGCATTCTTGGTGTTAATAAAATAACAGTCGGCACTATCGATCCTTTGTATGATATTCGTGGTATTAAATATTCAACCTTTGCCTCCGCTATTGTCGGCGGCGTTAAAGAAGAATATGTTGGTCAAGGTCAGATTAAAAAATGTGATAATCAGAGTTGTTTCTGGTATTTAGATTTTGATCAAACTAAAGAGGGTAGCGATGAATGGGTTTGGCGTCAGACTATTGATTTTAGACCGGAGAAAGTTGAAGTTTTAATGACGGCCCAAGGTTTGCCAACAACGTTGAGCTATGAGTTTAAAGATAATGGTATTATGTTCCATTCAGAAAAACCAACTAAATTTTCTTATCGTTTAATTGGCGCCCGTTTTGATTGGCGTAATTGGCCAACTAAAGCTTTGGATCAAACAGAAAAAGCTAGCTTAATTATTAAGTAATCTCTTGGCGCCATTTTCAAAGAGTGCTATAATAAGCTTGTTAATATAAAAATTAATTATTTAAATTCTTAAATCCTCACTATGGACAACAAGAAAAATTTATTAATCATTGCTGGAGTAGCTGTTTTAGTGGTTGCTCTAGTGGCGGTTATTGTTTTGGTTGGTGGCAAAAAACAAGGCGGAACCAACCAAGCTGGCAGCAACAAAGTTCAAGTTGCTCCAACTAATTTAGATGTTGAAAAGCCTATTGCCACTCCAGAAGAAGTGGCTGTAGCTCAACCAGTTATTCAAGGTAGCAGCAAAGTTGTTGATAATGTAGTAGTTACTCCTGAAGGCAAGCCAGTTAAGACTGATGTTCAACCTGGTTCTCCAGAAGCTCCTCAACAAACTGCTCCAGTGGCTGTTGAACAATTACCAGCTAATACTATTAAATTAGGCGCTAGTGCTGAAGGTTTCAAACCTAACACTTTTGAAGTTAAACCTGGTCAATTAACAACCTTATCTTTGACTTCTACTGATGGCATTACTCATGTTTTCATGTTTGATGATCCTTCTTTGTCTGCTGTTGCTATTGGTGTTGGTCCTAACGAAACCAGAGCTATTACTTTCAATGCTCCAAAGGCTGGCGAATATAGTTTCCGCTGTGATGTTCCTGGCCATGCCGCTCGTGGCGAAGTTGGTAAGATGATTGTTAAATAAACCTTCCGATTTTAATGATAAAACAAGAGCATGGGCCCTGGGGGTCTATGCTCTTGTTGTTTTTTGAATTATGAAAGATAAATTGCGAAAAAATAAAAATAGCCTTTTTTTTATATTATTTGGATTAGTAGTGCTAGTTATTTTTTCAATTTTTTATTTATTCTTTTTTATAAAAAAAGATAAGGGTAATAGTGTTATTATTTCTAATTTTCAACCAACAACTACTGATTTAGATTTAAACTTAGCCAATGGTGCTACTGTTCAAGAATACCACGGTAGTTTTAGCGATATATTTTCTGGAGTAGCTTGGACTGACACTGAAAGAACGACACTATCTTATGACAGTGTCGCAATGTCATATTCATATAAGCCTAATATTTTTGTTGAAGATTTAGGCGATTGTTCTATTAGGACTGATGATTGTCTCGCCATTGATAATTCTTTAAAAACTAAAAGTTGTTTAAAAGGACAGTGTCTGGAAGTTAAAGATGATCGCCTTTTTTATAATCAGCAAGAAAAATTTCCTGCTGGCGAGGAAAAGATTAGCAGATTTAAAATTAAGATTATTGGTCAGCGTTGGTTAGTCGCTGGCATTATTTCTCTTGCTAATGGTGATTATCAACCAACTCTATGGTGGTTTGATGGTGATAATTTTGATCAAATAAAATTATTATTAAGCAATGGCCAACAGCCAAAAACAAATTATTTAGGTAACTTTGCTATTAGCGGTCAAAATGATCAGGTATTAGTTTTATATAGTGATCCATTTGGCTTGGCTTGGCAGATTAATGGTCAAGAAGTGCGAGATATTAGTTCTTATTTTAATTCTAGGATTAACAATAATGGCTTTAACCCAGAAATAATTAGTTTTGGTCAGGGCAATGAAACGATTTGGTATGTTTTTGATCGTGATCAAAAACAGGTGAAGTTTTTAAAGTTTTGGCAAAATGGAACTAAGTGGATCGAGGGAGTTCGCTCTTTAGCGGAATTTTTACCAGAAGGGGTTAGTTCGTTAATTTTAAAATTAAACTCCACTAATCAGCCAGAATTTTTAGCCAAAGCTTTGCTTGGAAATCAGAAAAAACTTTTTAAAATAAAGGATCAAGGATTTACTGCTTTAGATGATTCAGTTTTTGTTTCTAAAAATTTAACAACTCATAGTTTGAACAAACCAAATATTACTAGAGCTTTAATTAGTAATTTAACTGGTGGTTGGTCTGGTTTTGAAGGGCAACTTTCTTTGTCTAGCGATAATAAAAAATGGAAAGAGGTTAATGTTGGTCAAGAAATAGTATTTTCTCAAACAGTTAATAACTTATGGTGGCGTTTACAAGTTAAGGCTAACAAAAATATCTATAGTTCACCTTGTTTAAAAATGATTAACATAGACTATTATCGTCGCTAAAAATAGTTAAAATCCTTGTACCGTTTTAGTTAAAATGTTATAATTATGATAATTAATCAATCTTTAAATTATTAGTATGGATAACAAAAAAAATTTGTTAATCATTTCTTCTTCGGCGGTAATTTTTATTATTTTAATTGCCTTTTTTGTTTGGCAAAATAGTTCACAAAATAATCAAGACAATCCAGTAGCCGCCCCAATAACTGATTTAAATGCTCAAGTTAATACTCCAGTTGAAGATGATACTTTTGTTGCTACATCTTCAGTGGTTAATATTGTTGTTGATGCTGAAAACGGTTGCCAACCAAATAAAATTAAAATCAAAGCCAATCAACAAATGACTTTTTCTTTAAGTTCAACAGAAACAGATGTTCGTACCATGAAGTTTGATGATGCTGAGCTTGGCATTCCGGTTACTTCAGTCGGTCCTGGAGATACTAGAGATGCTATTTTTACTGCATATAAAAAAGGTGAGTATAAATTTTCTTGCGGACCAGCCGATCAGACTGAAGGCTATAAGACTGGTACTTTAATTGTTGATTAATTTTTTAGCTGAAGTTATAGATTTTAGAATTTTTTAAAAATATGCCCAAATTTAAAGTTTATT
>CAZXQE010000078.1:0-3357 GCA_964643015.1 uncultured Gammaproteobacteria bacterium | reverse complement strand
CTGATAGGTGCTTTGTGAGGTGTGCATCTTTTTAGCCGCTTCTTTCTGCTCTAGATTATCAATATAGCGTAAACGATAGGCTTCTATTTCTTCAATGGTTAACTCTACGATTTCTAAGTTGCACATCGGTACGCCCTGGGGTTTGAAATAAGTGATGCCGGGGTTAAAACTAATTTTCCGACAAAGTCTGGGTCTAGCCATAATATCAATTATTAATTTATTCTCTCTTTAGGTTTATATTACAAGTCGGGCATTTCAGATCTGAGCAAGGCACACCCCTTTGATGCAGTGTCTTATAACCACATTTCTCGCATATACAATTCCCTTCTGGTCCACGTCCAGTCGCTTCTTTTACCTCGCTTGTAAATCTGCCTTTCCTCTGCCAGTCAAAACCTGACCCAAATTCTGGCTTATAAAAATTTGTTTCAATGCTATGGCTGGAAATTTGAATAGCTACATATTGCAAATTATCAATTTTTTCTACCAGCTGTTGTCTTAACTTTTCGGATATTTTAACAGCCTCTTCTACATTCAAATTACTCGACAACTTAATCTCTAAATTGGCAGTAATTATTGATCCTTTCTTTTGAGTTTTTAAAACAGTAATTTCAATATTCTGCTCTTTGGTAATTGATCTTATCTTGGCTTCTGTTTCCTCTCCGGCGGAAACATCCAAGAGCGAACCTATTGCATCTTTGCCAATAGTAAAAGCTTCTTTAATAATGTATATGCCCATAAATAAGGCCAAAGTAGCATCAGCATATATTAAATAATTATTTAAAAATAATCCTAATAAAATTACCAATGATGTAAAGACGTCAATGCGGGAATGAAATCCGTCTGACAGCAGACTAACCGAGTTCTCTTTTTTACCATAATGTATTTTTAATTTAGACATTAATCCATTAGCTAAAACTGAAAAACCCATCACTCCAAATGCTAGATAGCCAATTTCCATTTTAGTCGGTTGTAAAAAATTTCGATAGGCATCGTAAATTATGCCAATACCAGTAATAAAAATTATTAGAGTTATTATTACTCCAGTCAGTACTTCTATTTTATAATGACCATAAGGATGTTTCTCGTCTGCTGGCTTGCTGGACATCTTGATCCCAACAAAGCTAATAAGGGAAGAAAAAATATCCGCAAATGAGTCTAATCCGGCCGCTAATATGGCGGCAGAATTAGAAAAAATACCGACAGTAATCTTACCTCCGGCCAATATTACGTTCACTAATATGGAAATAGTTGCAATTCTTTCTTTCATTATGCTCTTTATTTTATCTGCTCAATAATATGTGAAAATATTTCTTGATAATCCTTATTCACTTCTATTACTGGCTTCATTTGAATTGTTGAATTAACAAAGTCTTGGCGATAAGGAATCTGACCGATAACTGGTATTTCATTCTCTTGAGCAAACTTTTCTATTTTTAAAGCGAATTTTTTTGATAAATCGTATTTATTGATAACTATGCCATGTTTGATTTTAAAGTGGTTAGCCAAATACAGCACTCTTTTTAAATCATGCAAAGCTGATGGCGTCGGTTCGGTTACCGCTACGATATAATCAGTGCCAACTAATGAAGCGATTACTGGACAGCCAACTCCGGCCGCTGAATCGATTAAAATAATATCTGCTTTGATTTGCTCATTAACTTTTTCTGCGTATTTACGCAATTCGGCCACCACCTCTCCGGATGCTAATTCTCCTAACTTTAATTCGCCAACAATTAAATTGACATTGTAATTCTGTCCATTATAAATCTTGCCAATCTCTTTTTTCTTTTCCGAAATGGCACCGAAAGGGCAAGACAAAATACAAGCCTTGCAACCAATGCAAACATCGGACACAAAAGCCGGATATTTGTCCTGAACAAAAACAATTGCCTTTTTCTGACAAGCCAAAGCGCACTTTCCACATTTAACACACTTTTTCAAATTCCACTTCGGAATCATCTGATTAACAGCTGATACCTTCTTTAATCTAACTCCCAAAAGTAAATGATCATTTGGGCATTCGGCATCGGCATCAATCAAAAGCGTTTTATTATTTTTAGCATATAAGACTGCTAACGAAGTGGCAACCATTGATTTACCTGTACCTCCCTTGCCGCCAGTAATAGCAATTCTCATATCTTATGATTTTTGCAAGCATCTCCTCCGCCCGCTTTTTTAAGTTTATTATTACTCCACATTATAAAAATATCTTTAACTGTTCCAGCAAGGCCAGTGTATACATCAATACCATACTCCTCACACAAGCTCAAAGCTCTTGGCCCTAGGTCATGACATAATAAAATATTAGCTCCGTGCTTTTTCATCAGTTCTGGAGGCAAACCCTGACCACCCATATGCTCACTAGTATTTTTAATTATCTCAACCACTTCGCCCTTATCATTGAGAAAAGTATAAGTTAGAGAACGCCCAAAATGCTGGGCGACTGTTTCGTCCAAGCCTTTTTGGCCATCAGTAGGAATAACGATTTTCATATATTCTATATTATTAAATTATCCATTTATTTTTTATTGTTTCCAAAAACCTTTTTAGTCGTAAAGACTATCCAATCCCAATGCAAAATTAGATGAATAATAACTAAAACCAACATTAATATGCCTGCCCAAATATGGATAAAATTCCAAACTTCTTTGGTTATACCAATAAATTCTTGAAGTCTACCCTGCCTGACACCACTGGGCAAGAATATGAAGATTATCAAACCAGTAACAGAAGTTACTAAAAAAGAAATGAAGGCTATGAAGTCAACCAGATAATTTATTTTTAACTTGTTCATATTACTTTTTTATTTATCAAATCTTGCAGTGCTTGACTGGCCTTACCACTAGCATCAAATATCTTGATATCAAACTGTTGTAGAACGTCCAAGGCTCTCGGCCCTACGTTTTTGGCAATAACGACACTAGCGCCTTTTCCAGCTACCAATTTAGCTACAACCATGCCGACTCCGCTTTGCTGTCCATCATTTTCATTTTTAATTATTTCCGTATTTTTAATTTCCCCGCTTTCACTCTCAACAATGATTATATAGGGTGATCGGCCAAAAACATCGGATATTTCCGAATCAAGGCTTTCGCCAACAGTACTGATTGCAATTTTCATATTGTTTAAATTTTTATTAACTGAACTATAGTTAATTTTAAAGAGACCAATCATTCAATAACAAAGTTCTATACTCCTACCAGTTCCAACACTATAACCTAGCGAATCGCACCATCTTGTTTTGGCTATGTTTATAATGAAGAATAAATTAATTATTCCGGCAGTTCGACATTTATTGTATTGTTTATTATGAATATACACCCATAATAATATCTATGTCAATTTTTTACTCCCCAC
>CAZXQE010000077.1:0-3381 GCA_964643015.1 uncultured Gammaproteobacteria bacterium | reverse complement strand
CAGACTATGCGTCAAAGCCGCTTGATGAAATATTTAAGCCTGGTGATGGATGTCAAACAGGAATACCAGAGCTTGACCAGAAATTGCATAGTGTCAAGCCCGGTCAGTTTATGATAATAGCCGCCCGTCCGTCAAAGGGCAAGACCGCGCTCATGCTCCAGATCGTCGAACACATGGCGAAGTTTGCGCCGGGTGATGGGGTCATCCTGGTATTTAGTATGGACGGGACAAAGGACGAACTTTATTCAAGGTTGCTTTCCCGCCGAGCCCGCGTTGAATCGTGGAAGATTGAACATAATAAACTGACAGACGACGAACGCCGGAGGATTATTGCGGCGCATGATTATTATAAAAACAGCGGTTTAAAGATTAAAATTTATGATACCGTTTCTGACCTTTACCAGATTAAAGCAAAAATTAAAAAACATAAAAATATAAAAGCGGTTGTAGCTGATTATTTACAGCAGATGGAGGGTGATAAATCAGGAAACCGTGAACAGGAAATATCAAGCATAGCCGGGTCATTTAAGCGTATGGCAATGGGTATGAAATTGCCGTTTATACTTTTATCACAATTAAGCAGGGCAAACGAAAAGCAGAATAGAGAGCCGATACTGTCAGACCTGAGAGAAAGCGGAGCGATTGAACAGGACGCTAATATAGTATTATTCATTCATTCAAGTGATGAAGAAAAGCAGAAAGATGTTGAAAACAGTAATTTTCTATTAGCTAAAAATAAAAACGGCCCGACAGGGAAGATTAAAACAAATTTCAATAAGCCGTATTTTCAGTTTGGAATAATATTAGATGACGATTCGGTTGACTGGACACATAATTAAAATAGAGGTTACGACATGGAGGATATGACACTGCTTGAAAAATCGATAATCGTTCGGAGCCTGGTAGAAAACGGCGAGCTGATAATCATTGACGCGCACAATAAAAATATCTGGCGGGACAGTGAAATAGTTGACGTATCAAAACAGGGTGATACTGTGCAGATAGTGGTGAGGTAATGAAAGAGTTTCTTAAAAAGACAATCACGATCGACGACATGGGAAACCCGGCGTTAATCCCGGTCAGCGATTCAGCGCAGAAGTATTTACGCAAGATTGAAAACGGGGAAATAGTTTCTTGCGAGGTTAAAGAGTTTAGGAATTATCAACAGCTTAAGATGTTTTGGGCATGCTGTAATACGGTTTCAATGAACGCCAGGCGCAAGGGGTTTGAAGAGTGCGACACGAAAGAAAAGGTCGCGGAATACGTTAAACTAAAATTAGGTTATGTCGAATACCGCTTAATCGTTACCGACAGTAAAGGAAATTCTCACGTCCACCTGAAAACAAAAAGCATATCCTACGCGAAAATGACCAATGATGAATTTAAAGAATTTTTAAATCTCGCCCTAATTGAGCTTGAAAAAATATCAACAGTGTCAGCTAATGATATTAAGGCCAATGCTAATCATTACGATACAGAAATAGCTTGCGATAAATAACGGAGGCTTTAAAAGTGAATAAGTCATATAATGACTATCTTAATAAAAAACAGAATTTATCAGGAGACTTTGGATTTAAAAATGTTTTTATGCCGGATTTTCTTTTTGATTTTCAGAAATCGCTTATTGAGTGGTCATTAAAAAAGGGTAGGTCTGCGATATTTGCAGATTGCGGTCTCGGCAAGAGCCCGATGGAGCTTGTCATAGCTCAAAACATAATTGAGAAAACAAACGGAAATGTATTATTATTAACCCCGCTGGCTGTCGGCGTACAGATGAAACGCGAGGCCGATAAATTCGGAATTGAAGCGTCAAGATCACGCGACGGTAAAATACACGGAAAACTAACCATTACAAATTATGAGCAGCTTCATCATTTTAATGCGTCTGACTTTGAAGGTGTTATATGTGATGAATCTTCAATCCTTAAAAACTTCAATGGTGAAATAAAGAATCAAATAAATATCTTCATGCGTAAAGTTAAATACCGCTTACTGGCAACGGCAACAGCTGCTCCGAATGATTACATTGAATTAGGAACATCCAGCGAGGCCCTCGGGTATCTCGGTTATATGGATATGCTCAATAAGTTTTTTAAAAACGATCAAAATAACAGTGCAACGAATAGACGCGGACGGTTCGAAGAAACGAAATGGAGATTGAAGGGACACGCGCACGAATCATTTTGGAGGTGGATAACATCCTGGGCGCGGGCTGTTCGGTTTCCGTCTGATATTGGATTTAAAGATGACGGATATATTTTACCTGAACTTATAGAGGTAGACCATGAGCTAGAATGTGAGGGCCGTTTTATAGACGGATGTTTACCAGGGTTTGCGCTTCCGGCTCACGGCCTAAAGGAACAACGAGAAGAGAGACGGGCGACCGTTGAGGACCGTTGTATTAAAGCCGCTGAAATCGTAAACTCACATAAAGATTTTTCTGTCGTATGGTGCAATCTTAACGATGAAGGCGATATGCTTGAAAAAATGATACCCGGCTCAATTCAGGTATCAGGCAAAGATAGCGACGAAGCGAAAGAGGAAAAACTTGTTTTATTTTCAGAGGGGAAGGCCCGCGTTATTATAACTAAGCCAAAAATAGGCGCGTTCGGTTTGAACTGGCAGCATTGCAACCGCATTACTTTTTTCCCGACACACTCGTACGAACAATATTATCAATCGATACGCCGATGCTGGCGGTTCGGACAAAAAAGGCCGGTCACCGTGGACATGATTTTCACAAAGGGTGATGAGAAAATGGTTGGTAACTTGAAGAGAAAGCAGGAACAGGCAATTGAAATGTTTGTCCAGCTCGTAGCCCACATGAATAATTCTTTAGCAATAGATAAATCAAAACAACATACAAAAAAAATGGAGGTCCCTTCGTGGCTATAAAACAACAGGTCATAAAAGAAAATTATGCATTATATAACGGTGATTGTATAGATGTTATGAAAGATATGCCTGATGAGTCTATTCATCTATCAATATATTCACCGCCATTCGGAGGGCTTTATCATTATTCAAGTAGTGAGCGCGATTTGTCAAACTGTGATTCATACGAAGATTTTTTTAATCATTATCGTTTTGTAGTGCAAGGAATACATAGAATAACGAAACGCGGTCGGTGTACAGCTGTGCATTGTATGGATGTTCCGTCCGGCAATTCTGGCAGTGACCATTTAAAAGATTTTCCAGGAGACATCATCCGACTACATGAAGAAGAAGGTTTTGACTGGATAGCACGTCATTGTATATGGAAAGAGCCGCTAACCGTTCGCAACAGGACAATGCAAAAAAACCTCGCACATAAAACGATAGTTGACGATTCTATTTATTGCGGCGTCGCAAGTGCTGACTATCTCTTGATATTCAGGAAAC
>CAZXQE010000076.1:0-3384 GCA_964643015.1 uncultured Gammaproteobacteria bacterium | reverse complement strand
TATTTAGTTACTGCCTTCTTTGCGGAAAGTTACCGTAAAGACTGGCTCGTATTTTTCTTGATATTCATCAACCACAACTACTGGTTCACCTTTAGTTATTTGATTGATAACAACATCAGCTAGTAACGCTTTATCGTTATTAATTTCGTCTTTAATTTCATCAAGTCGATCTAATTCACTGCGTAAATCAGCTTCAACGGCTTGAACAATCATCTTGCGTTTTTCACGCATAGTCTTGATTTCATCAGTTAATCTTTTATATTCACCGGTGCTAGCGAGAGCATCACGGTAAACAGCTTGTAGTGTTTTACGTTCGTGTTTTAGTTCTTGTAATTGGTTGAACATTTCTTGAGGGGTACGCATAGTTAGTATTGACAAAAAGATTTAATTATGATATAATCCGGAGTTCTACTAAAAGTTTTTACTCCTAAAATGGCTAGAATAATTCGTTACAGTCAAATATTTACAGCCTATGTCTGCCTAATTTTGGGTTTGGCTGGTTTGATTTTGCCAATTATGCCTGGTTGGATTTTAATTTTTATTGGTCTAGAACTTTTGGTTCGTTATCAACCACACAATCTCTGGGCACTTCGGCTGGATGGCAAAAGACAATTATTTAGTCAGCGCTTAAAAAACTGGCGCCAACCAATGTTATAAAAACTAGATTATTATACCATAAAAAAATAAGGCTTAATACCCAAAAGGATTTAAGCCTTATTTTTTATTAGAAATTATTGGCGATTATTGATTTTTTCTTGCAACATTTTGATAAAGTCAGCCTGACTTAATTTCAGTAAATCAGTTGAACCACGCTGACGAATAGCTAGTTCTCCAGAAGTAATTTCTTGATCACCAACCACTAAAACATAAGGTATTTTTTCAGCTGCGGCTTTACGAATTTTATTGCCAACCGTTTCATCATTGTTATCAACTTCAGCTCGAATATCAATTTGGCGCAAGCTATCAACTAATTCTTGACAATAATCATGATGTTTTTCACCGACCGCCAAAACTTTGACCTGGACTGGTGAAAGCCATAGCGGGAAAGCGCCGGCGTAATTTTCAATCAGCAAAGCCATGAAGCGCTCAAATGAACCAAAAAGGGCTCGATGAAGAACATAGGGTCGTTCAGCTTGACTCTCTGAATTGGTGTAATTCATGTCAAAGCGTTCTGGTAAATTGAAATCAAATTGCAAAGTTGAACACTGCCACTCACGGCCCAAGGCATCTTTGAGTTTGAAATCAAGTTTTGGACCATAGAAAGCGGCTTCACCTTTTTCTTCGGTAAAATTGAGACCTTTTTCAATGGCAACTTTTTTCAACACACCTTCAGTAAAGTTCCAGCCTTCGTCAGAACCAGCGTATTTAGCCTTGTTTTCTGGATCACGTAATGATAAATAAACATTAATTAAGCTAGTGTCAAAGCCAAAGGAATTAAAGATAAAGAGAATAAAATCAACCACTCTTTTTAACTCAGCTTCAACTTGATCGGCACGACAAATAATGTGGGCATCATCTTGAGTGAAACCGCGAACCCGAGTTAAGCCAGATAATTCACCTTTTTTTTCATAACGATAAACTGTACCACATTCAGCATAACGTATTGGAAAATCACGATAAGAGCGTGGTTTGTTTTGATAAATCTCAATATGAAAAGGGCAGTTCATTGGCTTGAGGAGATATTCTTCCGATTCTTTGGCTTTAATCCCCTGTTGACGCTCTTCCAAGGTTTGACCAGCATCAAGTGGCGGATACATACTGCTATTATAAAATCCCCAATGACCAGAAGTTTCCCAAAGAATTTTATTACCAATATGAGGGCTGCGAACTAGTTCATAGCCATGGCGTAAATGTTGAGTTTTCCAAAAATCTTCAATAACTTGCCACAGCATCGCACCTTTTGGATGCCATAAAGGCAAGCCTAGCCCAACTTTATCGTCAATATGGAATAAATCAAGTTCACGGCCAAGTTTGCGATGATCGCGTTGTTCGGCTTCAGCGAGCATTTTTAAGTGACTATCTAGTTCACTTTGGCTAGCAAAAGCTAAAACATAGATACGAGTTAGCATTTTATTTTTTTCATCACCGCGCCAATAAGCACCGGCTAGGCGATGAGTCATAAAACCAGCTAAAGCCAAATCGGCAGTCGAAGCAACATGAGGACCGCGGCAAAGATCAGTAAAATCACCAACAGTATAATAAGTGACTGTTGTTTCACCCTGCTTTTTTAGATCAGCAATAATTTCCGCCTTATAGTCTTGGTGAGCCGTTTGCTCGGCTACTAAAGCTTCGTCAATATTTTTACTGGTTTGACTAAAAGATAAATTTTTAGCAATAAGTTCAGCCATTTTTTGATTGAGAACTGCTAATTTGTCTTCAGTTAATTTGTCATCAGCAAAATCAAAATCGTAATAAAAGCCATTGTCAATCGCTGGACCAATCGCTGGTCTAGCTTTTGGATAAAGCTCCAAAACTGCTGAGGCCAAAACATGAGCCAGTGAATGACGAATAACCTCAATTGGATATTCGGACATAAATTTAATTTAATAAATAAAAAACCTCATTCAAACAATAAACATCTGTTTATTGCTAGAACGAGGTTTGTTACTCGCGGTTCCATCTAGCTTCCTGCTCAGCAGGCACTTGATTGATACAAGAATTTAGGGCTAAGCCGATTATTTAATCCTGTACTTGGTAGATACAGCAATCATTCTTGTTGATAGCTTAATAATAAAACTTTACTAAAAAAAGGTCAAGCAATGTCCAAGGGTTGACTTTTTTTAAAAATGTGTCATTATATAAATGAAGATAGCAATATTCTCTAACTAGAAAAGCAAAGTTGTCTTCGTCATAACTACAACCGGAGACGGATTCTAAAGAACAAACCTCTTCTTTATAAAAAAATCCGTCTCCACCAACTTCACTTTTAATCCTCAACAAGAGTCTCAAAAGAGACTCTTTTTCTATTTGCGCTTAGCGCGAGATCTTTCAATTTCAGTTAAAAATTGCTTACGCAAACGAATGTTTTTTGGGGTAACCTCTAAATATTCGTCATCGTTCATGATGCTTAAAGCAATTTCTAGATTGAGTTCTAGCGGCGGGGTTAATAAAATAGCATCATCAGCACCAGAAGAACGCATATTGGTCAGCTGCTTGCCTTTAATTGGGTTAACAACCAAATCGTTACCCTTGGAAACATTGCCAATAACCATGCCTTCATAGACTTCAACGTTGGGGCCAATATATAAAACGCCACGATCTTGGAGGTTCCATAGAGAAAAAGCTAGAGCTTTACCAGTTAACATCGAAATCATCGAACCAACTTGTCGACTATCAATATCACCAACATAAGGCTTAAAGCCTAAAACATGACTGCACAAAATA
>CAZXQE010000075.1:0-3436 GCA_964643015.1 uncultured Gammaproteobacteria bacterium | reverse complement strand
GCGCCTGACAGCCTGCCGATGACATCACGCTGCCATGGGTCAATGGTCTGCGCCCGGCGGGCAGTCATGCTTTGCACAGGATTTGCAGCCTTTCCACGCTTAAAAAAGTTCATTTTTGGTTACCTCTTGCTTTTGATTGAGATTGCTCCCCATCCGCCAATCCTATGCGGCCAGTAGGTCAGCGCCAAAGCATCGGCCTTGTCCGGGCTCCTGCCTATGCGCTTCTTGATATCTTCTTTTGGTTCAAGTTTTATCTTGCCATTGGACTGCACTTCCCAATGGATTTCTGTCAACTCCTGGGTGAGCTCGTCATCAGGAGGCAAGGCCAATTTACCGCCAAGGCGTGGATCCAGCGCGTCGCGCAGCAGCCAGTAGCAGGCGGCCCTAGTGTTTAAAAACTCTCGCTCGCCGGTTGCGTCACTTATGCCCTCTGCGCTCTCGCTGAATTTAGCCGATATGGAGTTCACGCCCTGCTCGATCAGGCGGCTATGAACTCCCGCGCCCTCGCCGATCGTATCGATAAACGCAGTTCCATCATGAGCGATCGCGTTTTTAATCCTGCCCGCACTAACCATGTGATCAGCCTTACTATATTCCAATATCCGACCGACATAATCCCCGTATCTGGGCGCAAAGACAGTTGCGTCACGGCCCATGCCGGCGATGTCGCAGCCAAGGAGCAGGGGACCTACTACAGTCTCGGGCTTAATCTCAGCCCATCGCTCATTGGCAGCCTCGATCCATGAAAGCGGGAAAAGCTGGTCCTCACTCTCGCGCGGGAATTCGCCCAACACCTTTACAAGGAACAGGTCCCCCGGGCGATACCACTGTCCTTCGAACTGGAAATCATGGAACCCGACCGGGTCAGCCTCTTCAGCGGAGATCCTGGTTACCCAGCCTGGCTTTTGGAGTTTTTCAGCTACCCACTCATAATCAACCTGGCCAGGGATGAGGATCTTTTTCGCGCGCACATTCGGCGCATCCAGGCAAGAGAGCTTATGCTTGGCATACAAGGGAGAGCGCGTGCTCTGATAAGCCTCCCCGCTGGTGCGATTCGGATTGAATACGATCAGCAGGCGCGAGAGCGTGCCAGTGAGCACGCCATCAATGGCATCGAAGGTCTCCTGGGTAATGCCGGATGCCTCAGTAACCACCACAAGGATGTTGGGAGAGTGAAATCCGGTCCATGCCTCAGTATGCTTATCCCCAGCCTTAAAGGCGATAAGATAATGCTCTTTGATCGGTTTGCCCGTTTTATGGTCATAAAATTGAATCATCTCATTCATGACTTTGCCGCCTAAAGGAATTTTCGCCTGGCGGTGAATGCGGGAGATCTCGGCCATTTCAATCTGAATTGCCTGGCGGCCGGTCGGCGCCGTATTGATCACTTTGCACGGCGGGTACAGCGTTAAAAAAGTCAGAGAAATGCAGGCTGCCGTGTAGTCCTTCCCCCTGGCATGCCCGGAACGAACCGAGGTGCGGCGATTGTGCTGCACGCTTTCGACAATTCCGCGCTGTTTTCTGTCCATGCGAACGCCCAGGGCCTCCCGGATGAACTTGTTCCAGTCGGAGCGCCAGCCCTCGATTAGTTCTATGTCTTTAGGATTTATTCGCATTATCCGTTACAGCCCTTACCCAATCAGAAAGCGATTTAAAAGCATCTCCGCCCAATTTTATCTCTTCGTAGAGCCCAAGAATCTTACAGCGCTGCTCGATGCACCACTGTACCCCAGAGAGATAGCGAGGATCGCCGACATCGCGCCATTTTTTTGTTTTGGTCTCGCTGGTTCTTACCGCACCACCCTCAGCAACGCCTTCACGATCTGTATCAATAGTTTCTTTTTTGGTCCCAATACTGCGAAACCATGCGTCGCGATAAGTAAGTTCGAGAGCGTTTATTGTGTGCAGCTCATCAAGCTTGGCCTCATTGACATTAAAGACGCCCTCGTGATACCAGTCCCGAATCAGCTCTTTAATAAACCTCGAAACAGTAATTTGACTTATCGGCTTTTTGTTAATAGTAATGGCCGCAGCTATTTCGGACTGCTTCATGCCGGCGCGGTACATCTCGCTGACTCGCAATTTTACGACTGCATGCTGTGAAGGAGAAAAAGGCTTACCCATTTAGTCACCAAGTAAACATAAAAAGTTGATTTGTTCTGTTCGTGCAATTACCGTGCCTTCCTCCAGCCCGCCTTGATGGGAGGGTTGATTTTGTGGCGGTCGATCATATAATGTATGCGCCGCGGAGATATCCCCATCAGTGCAGCTGCATCCTGTTGCCTCCATCTGCAGCGCTCAAGGGCAGCCAAAACAAGCCTGCGCTCCATTGCGTAAAAATCAAGATCCATAGGATCATCGGTGATGATCCCTTTTTCAGGCTCGATCCTGCAATACACAGCGCGGTCACCGAACAGCTTTAGGGCAATCTGCGCCGAAAGGTCTCCGTCTGGGTTCTCGCCGAAACTATAAGGAATCTCTATGTGCTCGCCGTCGTCCAGCCCCAAAACAAGATAGGCCATGCATCATCCATCACCAGTGTATGCCCAATAGTTTATCGAGGAACTTCCACCCGGTTCTGATCTTGACCGTCTCATCCAGCCGCAGCCATCGCCAAGGATTCTTGTACGTCGCATCCCACACAAAGCGCCCGATGACCACACCACAAACGGCGGTGATGGCCGTTGCCCAGCCATCCCACCAGACACAGGGCGCCCAGATTAGGCCGATACCGATCAGGGCGCCCCGGCTGACGTGCTTGAATATGTGCCAGCTATCCCGCAGCGGGTGTAGCGCGAGATGAATGCGCAGGTGGGCGTTGGCGTCCATCGCCGCATCGCAAAAAGCGTGCAGTACGATGAGCAGGAATAGCAAGAGGTGGATCATTTTGCTTCTCCCGTAAACTTTATGAGTTTTTTACAACGCCAACACCTTATTATTGCCCCTTCATCAAAACTACACTTTGGAGCTGGCCTCATGCTTGTTCCGCACCAAGGGCATGGCACTTCATATAGCCTCTCTACGAACTCATCATATTTTTTCGGACAGGAAGTTTTACTGCGCTCACCTTTCATCGCCTATCCTCCTTAATATATGTCCGTGTAAGGGCTATCTGTTAATTGGATTGAGAATAAATAGGCATTTAGGCACCAGTAAGTAATGCCGTCATAATATTCCTTGAAAAATCCAAGTTCCATTTTAGGCATCCACCAGAAAAAAGCAATCCAGCGCCGAATAAATGGAATTTTGTATGGAACCTTTGCTTTCATACCGCCTCCTCTGGATATTTCGCCCGATAGCATTCCCGGCATAGCACCAGTGCATTCCGCGTTATCGCCGCATCGCGAAAAGCGTGCAGTACGATGAGTCCGAACAGGCCGGCGTGCAGGAAGTCTTGCGGGATCATTGGCCTACTTCTCGCCGTTGAGCCATCGCG
>CAZXQE010000074.1:0-3474 GCA_964643015.1 uncultured Gammaproteobacteria bacterium | reverse complement strand
TATTTTAATGGTGGCCTTGGGAATTGGTCAAACAAAGGCCATTCTTGGTCAAGCACCAAAGTTATTGGGTGGGCTGTTAAAGATTTTACTGGCCGCCGGACTAATGGGACTAGCAGTTTGGCAAACTAAGTTTATTGATAATATTTTTGTCTTGGTGGCTTGGGGTGGTTTAGTCTATTTAATTGCTTTATTTTTGGTCAAAGCTTTGCGGTGGTCAGATGTTATTAGTATCATTAAATCTTTTCGCCGTAAGGCAGCCTAGTTTATGCGCTATCTTTTAGTCACATTAGAATATCCTCCGTTTCGCGGCGGTGTGGCCCATTATTACGGTAACTTAGTTAAGGCTTGGCCAGAAAAAGATGAGCTAATCGTGCTGGATAATAGTCAAAGTAAGTTGATTAGTCAGACTAATCGTTGGCCCTGGCGAATTTCTTTTAAGACTATTTGGCAAGCAATTAAACAGAGTCAAACTGATTTTTTGTTAATTGGCCAGATTTTGCCCTTAGGGACGGTGGCTTGGCTCATGTCTTATTTTTCCAAGCCTTATGCTCTTTTTCTTCATGGTATGGATTGGACTATGGCCTTGAGCACACCACGTAAAGCTTGGTTAACTAAAAGGATTGTTGGTCGAGCCAAAGCTGTCATTGCCGCCAATAGCTATGTAGCGGAACTTATAATTAAGACTTGTCCTAAAGCTAAAGATAAATTGGTGGTTATCAATCCAGGCCTAGAATCAGCCTCGAAGCCAAGTGTGCCCAAGGAATTATTAGATCAGCTATCTAAAAAATATCATTTAGAAAATAAGCCCCTAATTTTGACGGTTGGCCGTTTAGTTGAACGCAAGGGAGTTGATAAAACAATTGAAGCCGTAGCTCAATTATTGCCAGAAAATCCAAGCCTACGCTACACTATCGTTGGCGCTGGTCCTTATTTAAAAAATTGCCAAGAGTTAGTTAAAAAGTTAGGGCTAGAAAAACAGGTTATTTTTATTACCGATGCCGATGATCTAGAACGAGCTGCCTGGTATCAATTAGCCGATGTTTTTATTATGCCGTCTCGGCAAATTGGTGATGATTTTGAGGGTTTTGGCATTGTTTACTTGGAAGCCAACCAAGCTGGTAAACCAGTGATTGCTGGTCAGGGTGGTGGTGTTCGAGATGCAGTAGCTGATGGAGTGAGTGGACTTATGGTTAATCCCGAAGTAGTACCAGAAATTACAGCTGCTCTGAGTAAACTTTTAGATAATCAAGTATTACGTGAACAATTAGGTCAAGGCGGACAAAAACGGTTAGTTAATTTTTTATGGCCAGAGCAAGCTCGCAAATTAGATCAGTTTTTAAATAATCTTTATAAATAGTTATGATTTCAGTAATAATTCCGGTTTACAACCAAGCCGATAAAATTGGTGTTTGCCTAGAAAGCCTGATTAAACAAAGCTATCGTGATTTAGAAATAATTATTGTTGACGATGGTTCGACTGATGGGGTTGATCAAGTTTTGGCTCTTTATGAACCAAAATTACAAGAGGCTAAACTACCTTATAAAATAATTGTTCAGGTTAATCAAGGTTCCAATCCAGCTCGTAATCGTGGGTTAGAAGTCGCTACTGGTGATTATTTGCTTTTTAGTGATGCTGATATCAATTGGCGAGCTGATGCTTTAGAAAAGTTGTTAAAAGCTTTAGAAACCAATCCCCAAGCCAGTTATTGTTATTCGTCTTTCCGTTTTGGTTGGAAAAAATTTCGTTTGTGGCCGTTTGATGCTGAGAAACTGCGCCGTCAACCTTATGTTCATACTTCGGCCTTGGTTCGCAAAGCTGATTTTCCTGGGTTTGATAATCAAATCAAGCGCTTGCAAGATTGGGATGTTTGGTTGACTATGTTGGAAAATGGCAAGATAGGTTTATTTTATGATGATTTTTTGTTTACCGTGGCTGGTGGCGGTCACATTAGTAGTTGGTTACCAAGTTTTGCCTATAAACTGATGCCATTTTTACCGCGTGTTAAAAAATATAAACAAGCCGAAGCAATTCTTAGAGCCAAGCACCATTTGCCGCTCTATGAATAAAGAGTTTTATGAATAGAAAATGGTTTTTAATTATTGGAATTATTGTTAGTTTGGTTGGTTGTTATTTTGTTTTGTTTCAAACCAAATCATCGTATCGATTTGAACACAAGCTTTCATTGCCAGATGGTCAGCAAGCTCAAGTGTCGATTTTAAAAACCGCCAAGCAACAGTATCAAGGTTTTAGCCATGAGGAAAAGTCCTGTGATGACTGTGGATTATTGTTTGTCTGGCCAAAATCAGCTCAGCGAACAATGGTGATGCGTAATATGAAATTTCCACTTGATTTTATTTGGTTCAATAATCGTCAGATTGTTAAATTAGATAAAATGGCGATGCCAGAAGGGGAGACTCCCTTAAAACAATATCAAGCCGAAGAGGTGAGTGCTGTTTTAGAAATGCCAGCTGGGTTTATTGATCGTCACAATTTAGTTATTGGCCAGTCACTTGATTGGCGTTAAGATTTTAGCAAATGTTAGCAGTAATTAAAGAAAAAATTTCTTGGCCACTAGTTCGTTATTATTTGGAGGCGATTGTTATTGTTGAAATTTTGTCATTTTTAGCCTATTTTTATCCAACTGTCGGCCATATCGCAGCAATTGTTGGCTGGCTACTAGTTTTAATTTTATCTTGGAAAGATTTGAGTACCGGTCTTTTGGTTTTATTGGTTGATTTACTGATTGATTCCAAGGGGTATTTGCTTTTTTTACCGATTGGTAGCTTTAAGTTGTCGTGGCGAATTGGCGTTTGGGCAATTGTGATGATGGTTTGGTTTATAAAATCCCTTTGGCAAACCTACCAACAAAAAACCACTTGGCTAGATTTCAAGCGTTTAAAAAAAGCGGGTTTGATTCCATTAATAGTGATGTTAGTTTTTGGTACGGCTAGCGCTATTATTCAGCATTGTCAGCCCAGTAATATCTTTTTTGACGCTAATGGCTGGTTGTTTTGGTTGATTATTTTGCCAGTCATGTCAGTCAAAAATTGGTCTTTTCAGCGCCTTGCAGCCGCTAGTTGTGCCGGCTTAACATGGCTAGTGGCTAAAACTGGTTTACTATTGTATATTTTTGGTCATTTTTCTTCATCATTTTTAAGTATTGTTTATCGTTGGGTTAGAGACACGCAGGTTGGTGAGATTACTAAAATGTCAGCTCAGTTTTACCGAGTGTTCATTCAGTCACAAGTTTATTTATTAATAATTTTAGCCATTGCTGCTTGGCTACTGGCCAGCGAACTGCCAATTAAGGGCTGGTTTAAATGGTTGTGGAAAAAAGGCTGGGGCTATCTTTTGATTTTAAACTTATCTTTATTTCCTTTAATTATTGGCTTCTCTCGTAGCTTTTGGTTTGGCTTAGCAGTTATTGGGTTGTTTTTATTAATTGCTGTTTGGCGCCGTTATGGCTGGTCAAT
>CAZXQE010000073.1:0-3502 GCA_964643015.1 uncultured Gammaproteobacteria bacterium | reverse complement strand
ATCCATGCTTATGCGTTATTCTTCCTGTTTAGATGAGCTCTCAAAAATTGCATAGGTATTATGATGACTGAAAATACAAAAAATGATCAAATCTTCTCATTGATTACAGATATTTTAAAAGCAAAACCTTCAAAAAATCTACAAATTGAACAGTTTCATTCTCTAGTTAGAAATGAGTTTGAAGAATTCTGCAGCGAAAGTGTGAAGCTTAAAATACAGGACATAAAAACGTTTGAAAAAATTGAAAGTGATATGAAACTCATTGCTAACTGTCCACCGGTTCAGGCAAAAATGGTTGGTGCTATAGGCGGTGGTTTTTCCAGTGGAAAATCTTCTTTTATTAATAGTTTTATGACTGATGATACCATCAAACTCGCAACTGGAATTATTCCTGTTACTGCAATTCCAAGTTATGTTATCTGCGGAGATACACCTTCAATAACAGGGGTATCATACCGAGGAGGTACATTCACAATAGAAAATGCAATGTACAAAGATATTTCCCACCAATTATTAAAACAACTTAATTTTGACTTGAAAGAAATACTTCAATACATAACCGTTGACACAAAACTTGACAGTGAATATTTTGATAATATTTGTCTTATTGATACACCTGGCTACAATGCTCCGTCAGCAGGAACAACAGACAGAGATAAGGAAATCGCATTAAGTTATATAAAGGATGCAAAATTTCTCATTTGGCTTATCGGACTCGATAGTAAAGGAACAATAAACAGCGAAGACCTTACCTTTCTAAAAGAAATGTCGTTCGGTTTTGATGAAGCAAAAAGCCTTTACATTGTAGCAAATAAAGCAAGCCTTATCTCACCTTCAAACCGGGAACAAATTCTCAACAATTTGATAGAGATACTCGATGATGAAGGAATCAGTTATGATGGGATAAATCTATATGACTCAAAAAAGAAAGAGGAATATCTTTATGAGGGAAAAACTATTAAGGAATTTCTGCTGTCTCAAAACATTCCTACACAAAAATATGTAGAGCTTGCTCTTCCTTTGAAGAAAGTTTTTGAACGCTATGAAGATGAAGCCATCAAGAAATATGAATCGGATAAAAACTATCAGAATAAAATAAAAAAAATCATCCTTGACGGGTTTGAAAGCAAAACAATAAGCATAACATCTAATGCACAAAGCAGTCTAGAAGAAGGTTTAAATGAGCTGAAAAACTACTTAAGACCAGGAGATCTGCCAACTACACTAAAAAAAATCAATGACATGCGCAGTAAATTCTTTGCATGTCTAGATACATTTTGTGATGTTATGAAAATTGAGAAAGTGCTTCTGCCTGTGGAAGAAAATAAAGTATCTATTAATAGTCCCGAGGCTCTTAATCCTCAAAAGAAAAAGTTCTGCGATAAATGTGGAATAAAACTATCACCAGCAGACAATTTCTGCCCTAAATGCGGTAGAACTACACGGCTATAATTAACTTTACAAAGGAGAATGTAAATGAAAAAATGTATAAAATGCACAATTGATAATATTCCTAAGGATTTTGATTTTTACACACTTGTAGAAAGTACAATCCTCAAACTTTGCGATATTGAGTCGAAAATTCAGCAGCTTGAATATTCAGAAGGAAGGTATCTTTTAATAGAACAAGAGCGAAACCTATTAGATATCCTGCCGTGTTTTTCCTATTCCAAGTATTAGTTCGAGGTAAAAAATGAAAGCAAATTATTGCCCTAAATGTAATGCACCTTTAAAAAATGATGCAAATTTTTGTACTGAATGCGGAAAAGAAGTACGAACACAGGTACAAGAAAGAAAAACCAAAGATAAAGAAATGATCAAAGCGGATTTAGCTAAAGCCCGAATTGAAGGCATGTGCAAAATGTTTGAGTTCATTGATATGTTTATTGATACCGATTGTTTCATTGAACACCCTTTTCTTACAGCAGCTGAAGCAGGTAAATTAGATTTAGTTATAGCGATGATTAAAGCAGGCGTTGACATTGATCAAACGAACGATAATTGCGACACAGCTCTAATGAAAGCAGCAGAATCTGGCAAAACAGCAATTGTTAATTATCTAATTTCAAAGAATGCAGATGTTACAATGGAAAATGACGACGGAGATACAGCCCTGTCACTAGCACGTGCTTCAAGAAAATACAACATAGTTGGAATCTTAAAAAAAGCAGGCGCTGAATGATTACACAAAAGCAGACATTACAGATTATTCATGATCTTTTACTTACAATAATAAATATTAAGGAGAAAACTATGTTTGCTGAAAATATTTGTAAATCATGCGGAAAAGAATTGATTCCCGAGCAGGATTTTTGTTCAGACTGTGGAACTAAAATAAAAAAAACTGAGACAGAACTTTACATTGAGAAACTTGAAAGAGAACTTGCAGATATAAAAAAAGAACTATCTATAAACCGCTATCTATGCTGGTTTGGCTTTATCAATCAGACTACTGAAGATCTAACAATTACCTGGAAGGTCAATGATGGTTCTCTTGTTAAGAAAAATCAAATAATTGCAAAGTTGAGTTATTCTTATGAGACCAAATCACTCTTCAATAATTATTTTCAATTGAATTCACTTCGATCTATTACGCATCCATTCAAAGGCATTGACGAAAAAAAGCTCTTAACTATCAAATCACCGGCAACCGGTACATTATATCATATACAAAAAACAGAAAATATTATTAACCAATTAAGCCCTTTGGGCATTATTGGATTTGAGAACGATACGCGAGCTGCTGCATTGCTATGGCTCGAGAAGGTCGCCAGTCACTGCCTCCCGCCGATTCACAAAATTCACTGATTTCTTATAAACAATATTTCCCTTTGTTGATCCGGAAATCCTTACACTCTCTCCGTGGGGCTGTTCATTATATTTCTATTCTATCAATGAAGTATTTGCGGGCGCATTCCCCTATTGTCTTTGTGCCTGCAGCTGCGATTCCTGCACTAATACCCGAACCGATTCCTGGAAAAACAGTATTTGCAAACTTCGAGAGTTGTTGTGCTGCAATTCGTAAACCAAACCCCACTGCACCAATACCGCCGAATGAGGTGACTAGTTCACCTGCAGCCTTAAAAGTAATCTTTCTGCCGCTTAAAGCTGCAATAATCATTACCAGCAGTGCTTGGAGCGCACATAAAATGAAGATGCCGCTGACAGGTATAGGTGTTACTGCTATAGAGGCTGAAATTCCCGAGAAAATATTGATTATTTTTACAGATAATTTATTAAAGATAGATTTAATATTCAGTGCAGCAGAAAACCCCATCTGAGCCTTCACATCGGTTAAAGAACTTAGAAGAGAAGCCCGTAAAACATCAATATTGTAACGCCAATCAAGAGACATATGCTCATTTTGTTGTGAAGGCGAAAGTTTCAGCAGCTGATCTTTATCAATGTCCCAATCCATTAGTGAACACACAGGAATAATATCTATTGGTAAAAGGTTAATATTTTCACAAATAGCCCTAACCTGATCAATGCGTTCTTTAAT